>JBGSWC010000088.1:0-5259 GCA_041752635.1 Pirellulales bacterium
CATGGCGGATCAACTCCTGGCAGTTTCTGTCCAGCGGCGAATTATAGCGCGACTTTTTGTGCTGGGCAAATACTAGTGGCTTGTCGCCACGTTTTACACCCAATCACCCCTGATTTTTCGTAATTTCGGGCAGAAGCGTGGCAATCAGGGCAATAAATGGCTACTATTAACAATAATAGATGTTCGTCGCGGGCTGACTTTTCTAGCCCCGATTCCCCCTTGCCCTAGTTTACTAGTTTGATGGCGCGGCCACACAAAGTGTGTGCCGCTGCCGATGCGTGCAGACGGAGCCGAGCAGCGTATGGCCACAGTAACAAATCCCGGTGATTCCGAAGTTCTCGAACTGACCGACGATGCCATCGTCGACAGCGAATCGGGCACGGTCACTTTGGCCGAGTCGCGCGCGAAGTCGGGTCGGGCAAAGCCGGAGCCGGGAAAATCAGAGCCAAAAGCGCCGACAGAGAAAACAACGCATAAAACGACACCCAAGGGCAAGCCGGTTCCTGGTAGACAAGATTCCGCGAACAGCCGCCCACAGCCCACGCAGCGACCCGCTACGACGACAGCCGATGGTGGCGAGGGGGAAGAACCACAACGCTCGACATTCGCCGAGTGGTTCCACCACCATTGGAACGAAAGCTCGGGGTTCATGGCGAGCGTGATCGTGCATATGGTGCTGATAATTCTGCTCTGTTTGCTCACACTGCCACTGCCGTTCGTCCCCGACCTAAGTTTGGTTTCTGCACCAGGCGAGAAGATAGACGAACTGGCCGAAATTCCCGAACTCGACATGGAAGACCCGGTCGAGCCGATTGACCCAAACGAGATTGTCGAACAGCCCGACACGACCAACATTACCGAGGACATTAGTTTCTCGCCATTCAGTGACACCACGGCCGCTACGGCGGCGATGGAACTCGCTGACTTCGGATTAAACTCGGCACCCGAATCACTCACGACCAGCGTTACCGGTTTCGACGGGTCGGGGTTGGTGGGGCGCGGACAAGCCTCGCGCAATGCACTGGTTCGCATGAATGGCGGCAGTGAAGCCAGCGAAGACGCAGTTGCCAACGCCCTCGCTTGGCTCATCAAACATCAAAACCCCGATGGCACTTGGAGCCTCGACCATACCGGTGGCGAGTGCCAAGGCCGCTGCAACAATCCGGGCTCTATACGCGATTCGCTCATATCAGGCACGGCGCTCGCGGTGCTTCCTTTCCTCGGCGCAGGTCAAACACACAAAGAGGGAAAATACAAAGAGCAAGTCGGTAGGGCAATCGACGCGCTTGTGAAGCTCGGCAAGCCAACGCCCAACGGTGTCAGTTGGATGGACGGTGGAAACCTCTACGCCCACGGCATCGCGGCGATCGCCATTTGCGAAGCTTATGCCATGACCGACGATTATCGTCTCATGCAACCAGCCCAAGCGGCGATCGACTTTATCGTCTACGCACAGGATCCCTCGGGGGGTGGTTGGCGCTACTCACCCCGGACCCCAGGCGATACTTCGGTGGTGGGCTGGCAAGTGATGGCACTCAAGAGTGGCTACATGGGGCACCTCAATGTCCCCAAGTCGACGATCGATGCCGCCGGCAAGTTCCTCGACAGCGTGTCGATTGACTACGGGGAAGGCTACTCCTACGTCCCCGCGAACAAGGGTTACAAAGCATCGACCAGCGCCGTCGGTTTGCTCTGCCGGATGTACATGGGCACCAAGAAAGACAGTGAAACTCTCGCTCTGGGCGCGGCACGACTAGCTAAGATCGGGCCTTCGACGACCGACTACTACTACAACTACTACGCCGCTCAAGTGATCTTTCAATTTACCGGTGGTAAAGGGCCGATGTGGCGCGACTGGAATACCAAGCTACGCGACCAATTGGTCGCCACCCAAGGTAAAGAAGGGCACGAGAAAGGGAGTTGGTATATCCGGTCGACTCATGCTTCCCAGTCTGGCGGACGACTCTACATGACGGCCATGGGGGCAATGACCCTCGAAGTCTATTACCGACACATGCCGATCTATCAAGCCGAGTCGGTCGATCGAGAATTTCCTGAATAAGTGGCGTCCGACACGCCGCACGTATTAGCGGATGAGAGCCTACCACTATCAGCCAGACGATGTCGCTTCGCGAAATTAATTGGCGACGCAGTCGCCACACTGGCTGAAAGCCGATCGCTCATCGTCACCCGGCGTGGCTATTTCCGCGAATAGGTCGCTTCGAGGGCGACGCTCAACTTGCCGGTGCCGTGCATTTGTTGGGGTGTGCCGATGCCGCCGGTCGTTTCGGCCATTGCAATCGGACCACTCAAGTTAAGCCGACGTGTCCGACACGTTTCGACTTCAAGTGCCAACTTACCGGTCACCACGAGTCCCAACTGACGCCCGGCGTTTTCGTGCGTTTCGATGACTGTGTCGAGCACGGCGACCGAAACCCCTTCGACTTGTTCGATCTCTGTGAGCGTCACTTCAAATCGTGTGACTTCGCCCACGGCGTCGCGCGACATCAATCCGGCACCGACCGCCGGCGGTAAGGCAACCTTCTCACCCACGATTAATGTGCGACCAGCGAGATAGGTGGCTAGCGGATTCACCCGACCGAGCGAATCGACACTGTCGCTAACCAAACTGTGTTCTTCGGGAGTTGGCATTGTGCCATCCTTACAGACGATGCGAAGTTCGTCGCCGACGCGCGTGCAATCATATGACCGACCCTCGATGATTTGTTTTTCGGGCTTCTCGCCATCAGCACCGCTACGGCTTTCGAGAAAGCTGACGCGGGCTGCTATCACCATTCCGCTAGCATTGAGCTGCATTGCTTCGAGTCGGCGACGTTGGCGGCGCTCGAGGCGTATTTGCGATTGATCGAGCACCGTGCCCCCTTCGCGAGTCACCGCCGACACGTCGAGCGAAAGCTGGACCGATTGTTCGGTCACTTCGCCCACCCCGGTGGCCGACTTGCCGAACTTGACCTGCTGGGCCGAGGCCGGCACGACCATGAGCAACCAAACTAGCATCGGCGAAACGTAACGCATAACGGGTGTCCTCGAAGATCGAACGATAACAATATTGTGCCGGGAGATAGTCGATAAGCTGGCGGTGGGCGTCAAGACCGATCTTGTCGACGCAGAGATACATAAACGCAAAGCAGTGAGAGACAACACGTTGCACCCCCACCCGCCTGCTCGATAAACGACCGGTTACCGGGCGAGCTTTGAAGTGGCGAAAACACCTTGCTTTCCGCTTCGCAACTTTGCGTCGCGGCGTCGAGCAACGACCGGTCAATTTCACTAAGCCGCGAGACGCGCTAGAATGAAAATCTCGCGTCTCGCCGCAAGGATGTTCAATGCTGCTCTATTTGTTTCTGCTGTTTACGGTGCTACCTCTGACCGAGGTGTTTTTACTCGGTTGGTTGTGGAGCGAGATCGGTCTGTTATGGACCATTTTGTTGGTGCTAGGGACCGGTTTTGCCGGTGCCGCCCTCGCGCGATGGCAGGGGCTTAAGGTCATCATGCGGATCGAGCGGCGACTAGGCCGGGGGCAGATGCCGGCCGACGAGCTATTCGACGGGGCGATGCTGCTCGTGGCCGGATGCCTGCTTATCACGCCGGGCGTGCTGACCGACTTGTTCGGCTTGGTACTGCTCGTGCCGCCGGTACGGGCGGTGTTGCGAGGGAGCATCAAAGTCTGGGCCGCCCGCAACGTGCAAGTGCGCGTCTCCAACTTTGCGAATGCATCAACAGCAAGTCCGCGTCGCGAAGATCCGAATATCGTCGAGGGAGAGGTGGTCGAGTCGCACTTGGTCGACGATTGACCTGAGTCGCCGGGTACCGAGTGTCGTTGCCACATCGCGAATCAGGGTGGCAAAGCGAGCGGCGTCAGGCAGAGCGGTCAGCTATCGGCGAAACATTTACGCTTCGCGAAAGAAAAGGGCAATGATGTCGTCGCAACTCTTGCTGATAGCTGAGAGCTGACCGTTGAAAGCTCGTATCCTCGCCCCAACTGAGCTTTAAGCGATAATTTCGCGAATCGGCTCGACGTGTTCAACTCCGACGAGTTTTTGGTCGAGGCCGCTGAAGAAGTAGCTTAGCGAGTTGGGGTCGAGCCCCATCTGTTCGAGAATCGTCGCGTGCAGGCGTTTGACGTGCATTGGCTGGTCGACGGCCGTGCTGCCGAGTTCGTCGGTTGTACCGACCGAGACACCGCGCTTAATGCCCCCACCGGCCATCCACATCGTGAAGCCGGCCGAGTTGTGGTCGCGCCCGGTTCCCTCGGCATATTCGGCGACTGGTTGGCGACCGAATTCGCCCCCCCAGACGACGAGTGTCTCGTCGAGTAGGCCCCGTTGTTTGAGGTCGGCGAGCAGCGCCGCGATGGGCTGGTCGGTCGCGCCGGCGTGCCGGTTGTGGTTGACGACCAAATCGCCGTGGGCGTCCCAGTTGTCGTCGTTGTGGGCACCACCTGAGTAAAGCTGAATAAACCTCACGCCCCGCTCTACAAGTCGCCGGGCGAGCAGGCACCGGGTGCCGAAGTCGCGGGTGCGATCGTTGTTGACACCATACATGTCGAGCGTCGCCGTCGACTCGTCCCGAATGTCAACCGCTTCGGGAGCGTGGCGCTGCATGCGATAGGCGAGTTCGTAGCTACTGATTCGGGCGGCGAGTTCGCTGTTGTCGTCGCGGGCCATGAAGTGCCGCTCATTGGCACGACCGATGGTGTCGAGCATGTCGCGTTCGAGTTCGCGGGTCATTCCCTCTGGCGATTTCAGATCGAGCACCGGCGAGCCCTTGCTACGGAACACGGTCCCCTGGTAGGTGGCGGGCATGTAGCCGCTCGACCAGTTCTTGGCCCCCGAAATCGGCCCGCCGGTGGGGTCGAGCATCACCACAAACCCGGGCAGGTTTTCGTTGATCGTGCCAAGTCCGTAGTTGACCCACGAACCGAGTGCGGGGCTGCCCGAGATAAGCTTGCCCGAGTTCATCATCAGCATGGCCGAGCCATGAATCGGCGACTCGGCGGTCATCGAATGCAAGAAGGCGATTTCATCGACCTGGCCAGCGAGGTGCGGGAAGAGTTCGCTGACCCACTTGCCCGATTGGCCATATTGCTTGAATTTCCAGCGCGGCTCGACGATGCGACCCTTGTTGCGATGGCCGCCGCGGCCGTGGGTTTTGACGTCGACCGTTTTGCCGTCCATGCCAATCATGTTTGGCTTGTAATCGAAAGTGTCGATGTGGCTGGGCCCGCCATACATGAAC
>JBGSWC010000089.1:0-4945 GCA_041752635.1 Pirellulales bacterium
CAAAGCGCGCCGATAGCCGCCATCATTGCCCCGCTGTTCCTCGGACTCATCGCCGACCGATTTTTTCCGTCGCAAATCGTGCAGGGTGTGTTGATGCTGGTGGGAGCCGGCATTATGGTGGCCGCAGCACAGGCGGTCGAAGCCAGCAACGGTCCGCTCGCAGTGTCGCTGTTCATTGCCTATATGCTTTGCTACATGCCGACGCTTGGGCTTGGTAACTCGATCGCATTTGCCAACATCGACGACCAAAACAAGTTTCCCGCCATTCGGGTGTGGGGCACCATCGGGTGGATCGTCGCCGGACTATTTGTGAGCGGGATGGGGTGGGACGCCCAAACCAAGATTCTGTGGCTCGCGGCTGGTTCGTCTGCAGCATTTGGGCTGTTGAGCTTCACACTCCCGCACACTCCACCGCCGGCGAAGGGCAAGCCACTTAACATTGGTAGTTTGCTGATGGTCGATGCGTTTAGTTTGCTCAAGAGTCCGCCGTTCTTTGTGTTCATTCTCTGTTCCACGCTCATTTGCATTCCGCTCGCCTATTATTACAGCTTTACATCGAAGCTGTTGTTTCAGGTTGGCTTCGAACAGGTCGCCGCGACCATGACGCTAGGGCAAATGAGCGAAATTTTCTTCATGCTGCTCATTCCCTTTTTCTTTCGCCGGCTTGGCGTGAAATGGATGATTATCGTCGGCATGGCGGCCTGGGTTGTTCGCTATTTGCTGTTTGCCTTCGGTGCACCCGAGCAAGTTTCAACCATGTTGCTACTGGGCGTGCTGCTTCACGGTATCTGTTACGACTTTTTCTTTGTGACCGGCTTCATGTATACCGATCAAAAAGCCCCCCCCGAAGTCCGAAACCAGGCCCAAAGTTTGCTTGTGTTCTTCACCCAAGGGGTTGGCATGTTCTTTGGTTACTGGGTCGCGGGCGACTTGTTTGGTTCAACCGTCACGAGCCAAGGGGATCTCGAAGCCGCTATCAAATCGGCACGAGGTGAAACGTCGGTCGGCTTTTTCGAGTCATTCCTCTCGATGTTCAGCCGCAATATGCCCGAGGGCGTCGACAGCCAACTGCTGGCCGACACGATGAACCAGTGGAAGCAGTTCTGGATCGCTCCCGCGATCATGGCCGCTGCGATTATGGTGTTGTTCTTTCTCGCCTTCTGGGAGCCCAAAAAAATCGAGCCGGTTGAAGTTCCTGAGGCTGAAGAGATCATGCCCTAAACGCGGCACAGCGACCACACAACCGGCGCAACCGTTGTGCCGCGTGCGACCACTCCACGACAAAGCACCGAGTCGACCCGACTTTGTCGAGCGAGTGTCGACAATCGCGCGCGACGTTGCCGAATACCTAGACTGTCGCGACCAACTAAACTGGTCGGGCTACGGAAAGCCAATCAATTACACAGGAGGTGCTCGATGAAACCATCAAGCAACACGGATTGTCCTCGCTCGTCAGTTTCGCAAAGTCTCTTCACGCTCGGGGTGTCGGTCGCCATCGCCTTGTCGGTCGCCTGGCTCGTCGCTATCGGACCAGCCCAAGACCAAATCGCCCGACTCAACATCCAGTGCAACGATCTGAAGGACTTGGTGGCCCAGCTCAAATCGAGCTCATCGGGAGTCGAGCAAACGAACTCGCTGCTGGCGAGCCTCGAAGCTCAGTCGGGCCGGGTCGCTGCCGCCGAGGCGTCACTCGCTCGCTTCGACCAAGTCTTCGACGAATTGGCAAACCGAGTTGCCAGGGTCGATGCGGCCCTCGATTCGATCGACCGGCTGGTGCAAATCGAAGACGAAATCGACTCGCAACAAGCCTCGCAAGCGGTCGTGCTCGCCGCGCTTCGCCGGTTGGGAGAAACACAGTATCGCGTGGGCCGGGCGAGTAGCGTTGCCGACGACGCACGGGCTTCGCTCAACGTGCTCGACGAAATTCATCTCGAGCTATTGGCCCAGTCGCACGATGCTGTCGAAGCCTTGGCGACTATCAGTCAGCTTTCGCAACTCTGCGATGGGCTCTACGCGATTCGTCCCGAAATGGTGGCCGCGTCCGAGGTCGCCGAACAGTGGGCCGTGGCACAAAACCAGTTGATCGGCCAGCGTGACCACGTCGCACAGGCCACCGAGGTCGCCAGTCGCGTGGTCGCGATGAACCAGGTGCTCAACGCCGAGAGCCGGACACTGGCCCAGTCGTCGCGGAACCTTGACCGTATGATCGATGTCAATCGCAAGCTGGCCCAGCAGAGCGACCAGTTGTCGGCTGCTACCCATGCACTGAACGACATTCTGAGCCTCGACGCCGCTGTCGCCCAGGCTGTGGGCATCATCGATCAGATTCAGCACTTGGTGGTCGACATCTGTTTGACGCAGCCAGCGGCTATGAACGCCATCGTCGAGCGACCGCGGCCCGCGACTCCGGCAAAGGTCACGCCCGTTTCGGCCCCGCGTGGCTCGGTCGACGAGTCGGTCGACGGGGCACTCGATCGGTCGCCCACCCGCGAGGCCGACGAGTCCAAGAGTCAAGCGATGCTACATCAAGCGTGGAACTACGCCGCGAGATTGTTGTTCTAGTCGCTGGCCGGTGCGTGCGACGACAACCCGCCAAAACACGAGGGTGAAGCGGTTTTCCGTTTCACCCTCGCTTTGTTGCAATCAGCCAACTCGAAGTGTCTGACAAATTCTGGTGGCGATCGGAAGGATGCGAACCGCCAAGCCGCCTCGAACGCCGAGGGGATGACTCAATAAATGGGTTGCGACGTGATTAACCGCGGAGGCCGCGGCGTGTTCCCCTCTCCGTGTTCACTGTGCTCTCTGCGGTTAATCGTTGCCGGTTGCCCAGGTGAAGCTTCCAAGAAACTCGTGGCGACCTTTGCGCCTTGGCGGTTCTTTCAATTGCCAGACAAACTTGACAGACACCAACTTGAACTGCTTCGCGACTTCGCGTCGAAAATCTTGTAGGATGCACTAGGTCGCTCGATCGCACCTCGGCAGAATCAGCGACGAGAGGAATGTCGCCCCCGCATTAAGGACCGCCTGATGATCTGGTCGTTCATAGTATTTTTAGTCGTTGGTTTAGTGGCCGGATGGCTTGCCGGCAAGCTTACCAAGGGAACCGGGTTTGGTCTGCTCGGCAATCTGGTGATTGGTGTCATCGGCGCCATTCTCGGCGGCCTTGTGACTTGGCTGCTTGGTTTCGATCAACGTAACATCATCGCCGAGATCGTGACGGCCACTGGTGGGGCGATTCTGTTTTTGTACCTGCTTCGCAAACTTCGACGGCGACCCTAACTTCCTCGCCTCGGCCCGTCTGCATCGCACTGCGTAAACGGTACACTCAGGCCATGAAAATTCCTCACTGGCAACTTCCCCCCGGTGTTTCGCCCGGTACTTGGGATTATGTTAATCACCCTGCCATTGCCGAAGACTACGACGACTTCTTCGCCATCAACAGTCTGTTCGAGCACGACGAACGGGTACTGTCCGAAGAGTTTCAGCCACCCGGTCTGATCGCCGACTTGGGCTGTGGAACCGGTCGGGCCTTGGTGCCACTTTGTCGGCGGGGTTATCGGGGGCTGGCGGTCGATCTATCGACCCACATGCTCCGCGTGGTGATGGAAAAAGCCGCGCTCGATGGGCTCGACATCACTCCCGTTAAGGCGAATCTCGTGCAGCTTCACGAATCCGATCCGCCGATCGCCGACGCGTCGGTCGACCATGCGATGTGTCTGTTCAGTACGCTCGGCATGATTCGTGGTCACGACAATCGACTCCACGCGCTGGGCCACGTCCGTCGCGTCCTCAAGCCGGGCGGGCGGTTTGTGTTGCATGTACACAACTACTGGTTCACGCTCCACGATCCGGGCGGTTGGTTGTGGGTCGCGAAGAACATCGCCCAAGCGACGTTTCTGCGCGACACAGACATCGGCGATCGCTATTTTCCCTATCGGGGTTTGCCGACGATGTACCTGCACACATTCCGCCCGCGCGAACTTCGCGGACTGCTCAGGTCGGCCGGTTTCAAAATCCGCCGATGGATCCCGCTCGAAGTGACCCGCAAAGGACCACTGCCTCACCCATGGTGGTTCGAGTCGCTGCGGGCGAATGGTTGGATTGTGGTGGCAGAGTAGTTGTCGCGACAAACGGCCGACAACCAACGGCAGCGCGGAATAAAGTCGTGGCGAATGCCGCTTAGCGAGACAGCACCAAGGGCGTTGCGTCACTCGGGCTAGGGTCAATCGCGAAAGCGAGCTACGCAAGGCGGGCCTGTGATCCAGATGGCTTGCGAAGCACCCAGTAAATTTCGCCCGGCCAACTGGGGAACAAGCCGCCAAATGCCACGTTGAAGCGCAGCCACCATGCATAGTCTTCGAGAAATAATCCACTGGCCCGCAGGAAAAATGCGCCTGATAAGAAATCGACTTGAAGTCCGCAATCGCGGGCCATGTTTCGGAGGCGTTTAGGCGAAAGGGCACTGACGTGGCCATTTGCATTCGGATTGGCCCTGATCGTGGGCTCGCGGAGTTTTGCACACCAGTCCGGCACCGATGGAAAACCGCCGACCAGTACATTGCCGGGTTTCATGCGGGGCACGATTCGTGCAAACAAATTTTCGGGATCGTAGAGATGTTCGACTACGTGCAACAGCACAACAACATCGTCGTCGCCTGTCATCCACGAGTCGGTTTCTTCGACGTTGGCCTCGACTAGTTGCGTATAGCCATACTTTGCCAATTTGTCGTCTTGCACAAAACTGTCGACTCCCGTCCACGACGACCACTCGACCTTGTTCGCAGCGCTTGCCACATCGCCACCCGAATGGTCCCCGACCGATTGCATGAACTGCAACATTTGGCCGGTATCGATGCCGACTTCACAAATCGAAAGAGGTCGCGAAAGTTGCTGAAACTCTTGTCGCAGGAAGTGGTAAATGAACCAATAACGCAAAGCGCGAGTC
>JBGSWC010000090.1:0-15465 GCA_041752635.1 Pirellulales bacterium
GACGTGGTCGCTGGCGAAAAGTTGGCACAACTCGCCAATGCCGAGCTGCAATCGGAACTGATTGACATCATCGGGCAGTTGCAGCGTGCGGAGTCTCGCACCCGAGTTCTCGAAACAAGTGCTGCCGCCGACCCTCTCGCCATGGCACAACTTCATGTGACGCGTGCGCTCGTCACCGATCTTAGCGAGCAAGTTCGGCTCAAAAGTCACGAGAACACGGAGCTGTCAATTCAATCTCCGCGTGCAGGGACTTTCATTGCCCCACCACCAGTCGGTGAATTGGCTGAAGAATCAGCCGAGATGCCGAATTGGACACGCGCTCCGCTCGACCATGTCAATCGCAATTGCTACATCGAACGAGGCACTTTGATTGGCATGGTCGCAGACACCACAGCTTGCGAGGCGATTGCGTTTGTTGATGAAGTCGATGTGCGCTATGTCCGAGTGGGACAGAGTGCGCGAGTGCAACTCTCGCACTCAAAATCGCAGATCGTTGACGGAGAAGTAACCGAAATCGCCAAGCTAAACGCATCGGAAATACCGTCGGAACTCGCCGCCATGAACGATCTCGATGCAGATCAAGCAACTGGCGGCACAACGCCGCTACGCACGGTCTATCAGATACGAATTGCCTTGGGGCCACTCGACGGCTGCCAACTCATTGGTGTTCGTGGCCGGGCCAAGATCGAGATTACCCCCCAAACGATAGCCCAGCGTGGCCTGCGTTGGCTCCATCGAACGCTCAAAACCGAAGCCGCGAGTGGTTTTTAGCATTCACCGATCGCTCGTAAAGCAACCTTGAAACCGTCTTCGCCGCTCAACGCGAGTCGCTCCAGTCGTCGGCATCGTTTGCTGTCAGTGAGGTGTGCAAATCGTGGGCGGAGCCGTGCGAACACACTTGCCCGGCTTTGTAAATAGCGCCCGCGCTGGCCACAGCGCAAGGTCGATAGTGAAGTGCGTTGCCGCATGCAGTGGCGGGTAGCAATTCGATACGCCATAACGTTCGAGCGAAACGTCTTCGAAAAATAGCGGGCGATGGCAGAATCGTGCAAGCTCGAGCACTTCACGGCTCAAGTCAATATGCCAGCCACAATTGCCATCCATGAATATCACACCGATGTTGGCAGCCAACGGACTCGACTCCCAACAGCCGGCAGGAAGCTGAGCCAAATTGACCAAATTTCCATCGGCCTTGCGAGGTCGAGCGTCGACAGTCAACGATCCTAGTGGAAGGTCGCTGATGGGAGTGCATGGTACTCCATTATTCGCTGTCTCAGCGACCGTCTCGTTTTCTTGCGATTGCACAGGCAGCGACTCTTGTCCTATGGCTCCGGCACAGCAAGTCGCAATCGCGATAGTCAGAACTGCAATAGTCGCTTTGCTAGTCTTGCGGCGACAGCGAAATCGGATGCAAGTAATCATAGCTGGGACCGCTGACCACGAGTGTCGATGGGAAAGGGTGACGTCGTCTCCTATTCCAACATTCGGCAACCGTAAAGCCTTGCTGCTATTCCGAATCGCAATGTCTCGCAAGTTACCTCGGCAACTAACCGCATGCGTGGCAGAATCACACCGGCTTGCCTAAATCTTAAAATCGGTAGTTTGGCTACAGTTTACCGACCGAGGCTGGCTGAAGTTGGAATCGTTCCGCTCCCGGTCGGCACCGGGACTGGCAGACCGCGGTCATCGCTAATGCGATAACCGTTACGCTTCACGGCCTCAGCGGTCGCGATTCGCACCGACAGCAACGCCGCAAGTTCATTCGGCGACAACCCACTGCGGAACCGGTATTCGTGGCGCGCGATACCGTTTTCGTCGTCGAAGCGATGGGCGACCGATTCCGGGGCAATCGTTGGATGGTCGACCTTCACCGAGACACGCAGACTATTGGTTGGTTTCGACGCACCATCATGTTGCTCGGTAACGACCAGCACATCTTCGCCCGCCTCATTGCGCGACAGCTCAAACACCAACTCGACACCCGGCCGACTGGGCACCTTTCGCGACAGAGTTCCGTCACGCGAAAGAATGTCGCTCGCAGCAATTGTCAGCTCGGCGGGGGTTTCTTGATCGGCGCACCAGAATTTGACTTGCGCTGAATCGCCCCCCGCAGGCCAGTCAGCGGCCTCAAACCCAACAACCGGCATCGCTGTTTCGGCCTCAAAAACGCGATCGTAAAACACATAAGGTTGCGACGCTCCCTGAGGTGTGACCTCAAGCCACACTTCCGCAGGACGTGGTGTGAAATAAACGCGCTGGTCAGTGTTTTCTATCGACACGCGGAACTGAGCGCCGGTCGCCAATCGCTTGGGACGATGCACACGCATCAGCATGGTCGACCGACCAGACGGACCCAACAATTCGTCTTGGGCAACAGCCGGTTCGTCAAACGGCACAGCTTCGATCTGAATCCCCCCACTTGGCACCTGTAGTTCTAGTGCCTCACCACCTTCGAACATGACCGTCGCCGACTCGCCTTGGTAGTCGACCTCGACATCGACCGGCAAATCGGCTGTGACTTTGTTTACCGGTTGTGTCTGGCCAAGCGCGATGGGAGCCTCTTCACCATACTCATTAGTGGTGATCGGAGTGCGAGCGCCACCATCGACTTCCCGCACAACGTAGCCATTGAACTCGAGTCGCTTCCGCAGAAACGCGATCAATTCACCACTGTCGTTGGTACTCAACCAGCCGTCTTTGGTCGTATGGTCGGCAATGCGCTTAAAGTCGCGTTCAGCAACCTGCTTTTCATCCTCAGGTATGCCAAAACCCACAATATAGATGGGGATTCGCTTTCGCTCGGGCAGTGGAACGTTGATGCGACTCCAAGCATCGATTACGGCATTGGTCGAGGTCACTTGCGAGTCGCTGAAACCCGGTGCCCAATTCGGATGCCTCTGATCATTCTTCCCATCAGTGATGACGATAATACTCTTTGAATAGCGTTGGTCATCGTCCCCAAATTCGCCCATTGCGCGGATGATGGCGAGATTAACAGGCGTCAAGCCAAAATGACTGACGCGCGCCAACCGGCGTCGCACTTCACCTATCGCTTGTCCACCGAATTCAGCCAGTGGCTGAACTCGCTCTACATCGACTGCCGGCATCAATCCGGGCGGAATGCGTCCGTCGACCGCGCGAGAATTTATCTCTAGATTATTCTCGACACTGAATGGAAGTTTATCATTCCAACTGAGACGATGGCCAAAAAAGTAAACTCCAACCCGCGGACGAGGCACGCGGTTACGAGCGGCCAACTCGTTGATCATCGTACCCAGAGCATTCTTGGCCGCTTCCATTCGAGTCGTATCTCCACCTTCAGTCTCAATGGTTGCCCCCATTGATCCTGAACAGTCGAGAACAAAAACAACCGACGGCGGACTGGGCGCATCGCCGAGCAGAGTGATAGTTTGCCCGTCGTAGCGAGGTGGACTGTAACGTACCAGCGTACCTCGCAGACTGTTGACGTCGAGTTCCTTCTTGTACTCATGGCCACGGAAGAACGCGATGGCTTGCAAAGTTCTCGCATTGACTCCTTTCGCGCGTCCAATCAATCGGGCGTCGTCGCTGGTAACGGGAACATCGACAAAAGCATTTTCGCTACCTTGCCAGACGACTGTCTTCAGCGGTGTGCTCGCGTCGGTCGAAAGGTTAATGGAAGCTCGGCCCGTCGGTAGAGCATCGCGATCAAAGTATAAGCGGACATTCACATCGGATCGCGCATCGGCAATCGGAGTCGTGTCGCCGCGAAAAGCGACACCATACTTCGCCGCAGATTTTAGTTGGCTAAGACGCTGACTGCGTAAGTCGAGCTGAAGCTGTATCTCTTTTGCCATCGAGATCGATCGTTTACCGATATCACTTACGCACTGAAGATAATCAGAGGCCGCGGTTGCGAAGAAATCGGGTTCCCTGAATCGCGGTATAGCGAGGAGTTGGTCGAACGTCGTCGCGTCGCGTGAAGACGTGGTTGCCCAAAATCCACTCATTGCCCGGTCGGCGTGCCAGAGAAGTAGCGATTGCAAGTCAAACCGCCTCAGTTGCGAAATGACATCGTCTTCTGGCGGGATGCCACCCGCGATCGATGCCGCGCAGCGTGCAGTATGTTCGGCCGTAGCAAGTTGTAACCGATTGTCGTGTGACTCTTGTACATTCTCAGCAATTATCCGAAGCCGCTCGCGGACCCCGCTGTTCACCGACTCAAGGCGATCGAGCTGCGTCAGTGAGTCGTCGTTTGTCGAATTGCTAGATTCCAAATCCAACAGTACCAAAACGAGCTGCGCCACGACTTTATCGACGACGTCAGCAAACTCGACCGCTTTTGTTGCGGTGGCGTTTATACTGACATCACTCGGCGAAACCTGCGATTCCGCTGGTCCGGTTACGACGGCGGTCGCGAAAAATTGTTTATTGAGTTCCGCGTCGAACTCAAGCCACTTGTCCATGAGCGTCGAGCGAATGGCTTGCTGTTTGCCGCTAACCGTAATGGTGCCGGTTGCCAGAGGGCTGGTCAAAGCGTCGATACGAGTGCGAATTTCTGTACCGCTCGCGTTCTTTCCCCCTTCGGCCAACTCCTTGCACCTACCGCGAAACTCACTTAATCGCGTCGTGAGCTGCGCTTCGACATTGCCACTCACATTCGTGCCGGCCAGCCTGCTAACCTCTGCCTCAATGTCTGCTTCGTCGATCTGATCTAACTGAGCTAGAGCCTTGCCCAAATCGTGATTCTCATCGGCGATTCGGATCATGCTGGCCATCTGTTGGCGAAGCTCATCGATGCCGTCGCTAGCCGCGACGCGGTTATACCACATCGCAAGGTAAGGCAACTCCGCGCTGGCAGTGTCGCGAACTCGATAGACCCGCGCCAACTGGTCACCTATTCGCTGCGCCGCATCGTGCGCCCGGCGAATGTCATCCCATGTGTTAGGAGTAGGGGTGTAGCCGACAAACAACCCGTCCTCGACCCCGCGGAGGCTGGCGTCGGCCGTATTTAGTAACATCCGCATCGCCATATGCGCCCGTTCGTCGGTCGGTGTCCGCCTAACATCCATGGGAACGGCAAGCTGCTCGCTCCGCCGGCGCAATTCCAACACCTGACCAACGGCGGCGGCTCGATTTCCTTCGGCAAGCAATTCTCGTTGATTTGCCGCCACTAAGAATTGAGTCGATTCGAGTGCGAGGGCCAGTTCGACGAGTGCAGGATCCAACTTCGCTTGTTCCGTGTTGTCGGACGACTTGGCTGCCACACCCTTCAAGAGGTCGGTAACTTTCTCCCCATATTTTGCATCAGAGTCGCCAAAGAAAGTACATAGCGGTAAGCTATGCATGACCTCGAATTTCATATTGCCGACTTGTCCGCGATTATCGAGCCTCCAATCTGCAATCGTTCGATCAGCGGAATTGAAGTTCTTTTGGATTAGCTCAAACTTTTTATCCAATTGGCCGTGCAGTTGCGCTGCTTTTTTGGCGTAAGCATTTCCGCCAAGTGCGTGCTGCTCGAGGTCGAGCAGCTCGTGTTCGAGGTGGCTGAGCGCGAGCGGATCGAGTCGGCGAAAATCAGACTCGCCTATTTTGCCGAGTTGACTCCAGAGTTCCTCGATCTCGTCGCTGGGGATTGATGCTGTAGTCGTAGCTCCTTTATTGGGCGATTGAAAGCTGCCAAGTTGGTCTCCGCTCATCGAATGGGCAACCATGAAGTCCATGCCAGTTTTGCTCAGATAAACGGCCGGCAACTGATCGGCATCGCGGTGATTCCGCGCCCATCTGTTTACTTCGGATTGCAGGTAGGTTTTTAACTCTTGTAGTGAGACTGCGCGGTCGTCGCCCCTGTTCGCGCCGCCAGCTAAGCCAAGTTGCAAAATCTTGCCGAATGCCGTTCCTCCCAACCCTGGCGACGACCAACTTTGCTGGCCTTCACTCGCGGAAGTAATAACGGCCAGATTCTCTACATTGCACGAGTCCATGTACTCTTTAAGACGCTCTCCGAACGTGTTGTAGACAATGCCTAATTGCCAATCGGCAATGAACTGATGACTATCGAGTACGAGAATTTTGTTTCGTTCGCCAGGAATCACCTCGTCGATCGTTTCGACAATCGACTTTATCGTGATCCAGTCCGACGAGTCCCACGTTGACGCACCAGGTGGTAGCAGACAGGGATCCTGCTGCTCGTTCACAACACCCGGCATACTGAAATAGACGATGAGCGGTTCGCTTACAGTGCGAAAACCACGCCGAGTTCGTTTGTGACCCTCTAGCATTCCACGGAACATCTTGAATGCTTCGGATTCCGCCGGCTGAGAGTCATCCCAACGTCCACTCACTTCTTCGATTGTGAGGATGTTGCCTAGCAAGAACAATGCGTCGCGGTCCTCGATGGCCCACGCATTGGGTGATACGGGAGCCGCGTAGTCGGTGCCGATGGCGAGAATGACGGGCGTCTTTGGGGGGCTTTGCAGCAAGAAGTAGAGCAGCAATCCCAAGAGGCTGGCGGCTACCGCAGCGTAGACGGCCCACATCCCTTCGCGACGCCGCGGCCGATCAACTTGGCGCTCGTTGCCGCGCGATGCCTCCTGCCAAGCTTCGCCCCGTTTGCGTTCGGGTCGATCTTTCGCAGGACTCGGTCGTTCTTGCCAAGACCGCTTTTCTTTTGACTGCCAATCACTTCCCATCGGCCCGTTCCTCGATCCAATTCGCGAGCAAGTAAACTTGGCCGAGTTTCGGAACTCAACCAAGTGTCGATCTGCTAGATTGCCAGATTATAGCCAAACTGCACTGTTGCGCGGAACAGTTGGGCGCAAATTGCTCACTCAAAGACTGGCAAGTCAGGGAAGAGAGAACGCCGGCTGACCCTGAAATGGGTTCCACCGCCAGCAGCCAGCGACACATTTGACGGTCGTCGAATGTGACCTAAAGCAGCGCGAATTCCTGTCAGCAATGAGATCAATCGACTTTGGCGCGGCAACGCAAATTAGCGAGAAACAGTCGGCGGCAATCGAGAAGGCTGCACTGCACCGCGATAGTTGACCAACACGGTCTGGCGAGGCGGAGACAACAATGGCGTCGGGGCCGAGTTGGGAGCAACCGGAAGCGATCGCACTTCTCGCACCGAGTCTTTGGTACCGCCATCGGTATTGAGGTCGACCGGGGGAGCTGTTCCGTCAGCCGGTGGCGGCGGCAGTTCCCCGGGTGGCTTTTCGACCGGTGGCGCTTCGGTCTCTTCCGGGGCTACAGTGGGTTCCGCGGGTCCGATTACTGGCCCACATTGGTCGAGTGCAAGTCGAGCCATGCGACGAACTCGCTCGGAGGGTTCTTTGTCGCAACATGTGTCGGTCTTGCCGAATGCCAAATCGGCGAGCTTTTCTTGTATCTTCTTCGAACAGCAGGCACCGTGTGCACAGAAGCAACAATTCGTGCCGGTCGTTTCACGAATCGCTTTGATCGCTTCAAAGCGAACTTCTTCGGTGCAATCTTCCATGGCGGCGAGGAATGCCGCTTCCACGTCCGGATAACAACCGCCGCAACCGATGGTGGCGAGGTAACGCAGAGCTTTAATCTTTTGCGCTGCCTGGTCTTCTTGGGCCTTGACCGCGGCAGCAGTCGCGACGGCTGGCGTCGGCGAATCGAAGTTGGCGGGATCCGTTATGGCCAGCAAGGGCGGCGTTGCCTCGAGCCCCGGGTACAACATTCCCAGACGGTTACGGATTCGATCGACAATGCCACAGATGAAGCCAGCGGCGTCGTTGACGCCCAAGAACTGTGGCAGCGTTTGACGTGGGCAACAGGCCGCCGGCTGTGTCACCGCGACGACGGAGGTCTCCGCATTGCCCGCTGCCTGCAGGATATCGCTCAAATTGGGTGCCGCCGGAACCGACGGCACCGGCGGTGCCGATGCACACCCAGATACGAAAACAAATGCCCCCACGAGGACCCAACTGTATGATTGTTGCGTAGACATTTTTCCCATCGGGCTGCCGAGCGCAGGGTTGTGTCGGAGTGGATGCGTTACTGTTTCCCACGCAGCTACCGACAACTTGTCAGATTGGCAACCTGGGACGCTGAGTCGCAAGGCTTCTTGGTGAAAACTCGCTGCAATCGGGCAGCAAACTATCAACGAGAACTTGGCTACTCACCCTGCGTTATCGGCGAGCAAGTGTTCCGGGATTTAGCAATTATCGCGGTTCTATCGATCGCCCGACTATGCTAGCAACGACGGCAGTGCCAGATGGTCAAGTTTTGAACATTGGCCAGAGACTGCTCAATTCGCAAAATTGCCTGCGATTCTAGCGAATTCGCACCTTAATATCGGCTGTCGTGCCAGGCTGGTCGCTGACGGTTACCTCAGCTTGGCCGCTCCGCCGGCTTCCGCCCCCCAGACCGCTTGCACTAAGCGTATAGGTGCCAGATGGGACAGCGTCGAACTCGAACTTGCCACCCCCCAGGTCACGCGCTTTGCCCGCTGGCGCGCCCGGACCTTCAAGTGTCACCTCGATATCGCGAACAGCAACTTGATTATAAACGAGTGTGCCTGTGACTCGATTCTTTACCGGTTCCTTCGTCGCTGTGCTACCGGAACCTCCACCACCATTACCGCGATCGGGATCTGGTGGTTCAGGTGGCGATACACCGACTTTCATTAGATAGTCTTCACGAATTGGCGGATCGGTCCAATTGCCGAGTTTGTCCTTCGCGCGAAACAGGACCTTGTGATTGCCTGCCGACAACTTGCTTGCATCGAGCTCAACGCGCCATCGCCCCCCCACCAGCGGCACGGCTTTTTCCCATTTGATCTCTTGGTCGCCCGTTTGATCGAATCCAGCTTCCACTGAGACTACTTCGATTTGGTCCTTGGGCTCAACCTCGGCGATTAGCTTCCCATTGGCGAACTCCCCTCCAGGGACTCTTTCAATGGTGGGACCGTCGCCATCGATGATGATGCGGTGGTAAGTGGGGTCTAAACTACTTCGGCCAGTCCAAAATTGTCCTAAAACGTTGATTTCGCCACTGCTTACTGGATTGGGCAATTCCAAGGTCCAGTCGCTTACGCTGGGCCTGAACGACAGCGTGCCATCGATACTCGAACGTACCGTCAGCTCGACGGATCGGTCAGCAAAACGCTCCAGCGGCGATTCGTTGACGTCGGTCAAATTGTTGTCGAGGTCGGCGTCGATACCGAACTTGATCGAGTTGCTTCGTTGTCCGCTTTGGTCGCGTTCATCAAAGAAATTTGGTTCGGCATCGACAGCGAATCGTGCACTCACGGTTTTGCTCGGCTGAAATGCCTGCCGCTCCTCTGGAGCGATGACTCGAATCTCATTTTTATTATCTATCAGCTTCAACCGCGCGGCCGTTGTCGATGGGGTAATCTCGAACTTGAACGATCGCGGAAATCCATCGATTTCTACGGCGGCGCGAATGAAGTTCTCGTCATCGACATCAATATCTTTCGGCCAAATTCCGTTAAGCGTAACCGAGAGTTCGCCCGTGAAATTTGGTCCGCGAAGCGTCGCGCGATCTTGCTTTCCTTCCGACGAAACGAAACGCTGGTCGATGTCGAGCCTCGCCTCGATTGGGTCCAAAGGCATAGCTGCCGCTTCCGGGTTTTTGGATAGCTTGATTCGAAGTCGAGGGGCCGTGAATGTCGGGTCGTAGGTCGCCTCGGCCGTGATGAACTGTTGCGGACGCCAAGCTTCGAACTTTAGCCAACGATACATTCGTTCCTCGTTCTCGGCGTCGACAACTTCGATCAACAGGCCGTGGGGCAATATTTCAGCAGCCGGGCCTTGTTTGGGATCGGCCGGCGGACGGCCCAAGAGCAAACTGTTTCGCTCGGAACGGAAATCGAATTGTACCGGACGCGGAGGCTCGGTCGGATTGAGATCGGGAACCGCCGCGTCGGTGGCGATATCGCGCATTCGACCCAATCGTGCGCGCAGTCGAGGTGCATCTGTCGAAGGGATAGCACCACGTGGGATGTAGACGCCCGAAAGGTCATTGAGCGGGGCATAAACATTTACCACGAGGGATCGCTTGCTATTTCCCCCATTTGACAAGAACAGTGTGGCATCTTGCCAGCGGTTAGGAAACAAATTAGTAGTTTCCTGCAGTTCCACAGGCTGTGACGATCCGTCGGCGATCCAAAGCTGTAGCTGTTTGTCGCGCGGCAGGCGCAGCGGTACAACACTCCGAACCGAATCGCTGGGACCAACAAGCCTGATCGCGATCGCCGCACGTCCATCGGTAGCCGTTCCGGCTTGGTGGACAAGGATTCGTAGCGTTTTATCGCGCAGCAGCGGTCCGAGATTATCCGACGGGGCCTTACCTAACGTCGCCGGACGCAACGGATACCCGGTTCGCTCAGCGGTACGTCCGCCGGCCGATAGCAGTTCGTGTGCATGAAACAACGGCCAGCCATCGCCTTCCACAGCGATGACCGATGGGTTGTAGTCGGCTACGATCCATACAGGTGCTTCGGTGTTAGAACGATTGCTAACCGCGATTTCAATCACATCGTCGTTCTCACCAATAATTCCAGTAGGATTGCGAACAACACGAAGCTCCACCGAGGGCAGACCGGCAATGGCGATTTTAGGTTGATTATCGAGGTGGTTTTCGACCAGATCTCGGCATTGCCTTGCCAGGACCTCTAGCTTGTCAATCTCGTGCTGATTGGAGTCTTGGTAACCACGCAGCAGGCGCTCGTGCTGCATTCGCGCGAGATCGTACCAATCGGCATCGTTGAGCGTACCAAGCATTCGAGACAAGCTCGACTTCTTGTCATCCCCCAGTACTGTTGCAGACAGACTGTCGGTTGACAGAAAGTAAAGGTTTTGCGCCGCGGTACGAAGCGACCTCATTTGTTCCAAACGCTGATTTGCATTAGAGAGATCAAATTCGGACGAATCGAAATCGGGAATTGGGCTCATCGCGACCGTAGTCAGTCCGACATCGATCAACTCGCCTCGCCCCAACGACAGCGTTGTCGGCAGTGGCGAATTCGGTGCGTCACGTAGAATCTTGAAATTTTTCGAGTGGGCTAGATCAGTCTCTCTCCACTTCTTGCGCAAAGCCTGACGGTCAGTGGCAGTCAGGAGGGTTGAGGTTAATGCGCGTTCGGTCTTCCAGCCCAAGATGTCGGTTTTGTCTTCTGCCACAATTGGCATCGCGCGCCGGGCATTCGCGAGCAACGATTTGAGTTCGGCAGCACTACTGCGCATCTCGCTAATACTATTGATGCTGCCGGTGTCGGCGAGCGGGTCGGACGTTGCAATCGCTTCGAGCCGATCTCGCAACGACGGCAGTGGGATTGGCGATCCGGTTAGCGAATCAACCACCCCAATATCGCGAAGATGGAGTGAAACGCGGCCCGCAAGCGTCATCGTTTCTCGGACCGCGAGTAGGTCGAGTTCCGCGTCCTGGTAACGGCGGATGGCCCGTCCCAGATTGCTGATCGCACGTTGTTCGGCATCGTCGTTCACCTGATCGATCAACAACCGCTCCGCTTCGAGTCGAAGCCAATCGGCTTCTGCTATCGACGCCGCTGCCCAGCCACGACCAGCCAGCCGATCGGCACTGACCTGTTCGCCGATCCGTCTCGCGCGGAGCGCCAGCTTTACGGTGTTGGCACTCAAATTGGGGATAGCAGCAAAATCGCTAAGGAGTTGCATCTCGTAGAAGCCATCAACCACCCGCCGTTGGCTATCAGATAGGGCCGCCCGCAATTCATTGAATCGTGTAGGCTCGCGCACGAGTTCGGGCGAATTGAGCCAGCGATCGTATTCTGCGATGGCTTCGATGATCGGTTGTGGTAAGGCGGTGAGTTCCGCCAGTGCTAACGTCGGCACTTCGTCCCACTCGAATGGCACGGTTGGCCTGAGCGCAATGACCTGACCAAGTACGCTATCGCGAGGCATTTCCGCCACCGTTTGAGATTCTTTTATCAGCTTAAGTGCTGTGCTGATATCGCGGAGGCTTTGACCAAGAGCGTCCTCCATAGCGATCGGCATGTCACCCGAGTCTTGCAACTGATCAAGCCATACGAGCCGATCGAGGTGCAATCGCCATAAATGGGGGGCATATTCATGCGGAAATTGTTCGCTTTCGATTTGAAGGGTCGCATCCCAACAATCGGCAAGTAGTTGTTGCCGTTCTTGTCTCGCCTGCTCACGGGCGGCACCGACGATCACATCGTTGTCCGCAACTTCTTCTCCTTCCGCGGCCACGTTGTTCGTCGGCTTATCGGCACCGATACCGGTGCGATAACTCAATTCGCTCGACCAGTTCTTGTAAAGGTCTTGGTACCCAAACCCAGCCATGCGATCGGCGAAAAACGATCCAGCCGACTTCAAGGCACTACCGGTTGCTTGTTCTTTCGTTGCCTCTAGCCCAACACTGTCGCTCTCTTGCGGTAGGCCGGCGGTAAACATCACATGGCCACTCGCTGCCCGCGAACGCGCGGCGGCTGCGGCGATCAGTTGGGGCGATTGCGATATCGTGCCATTCGTTGCGCTGTTAACCCACTGGCTGACGTTGCGCTGCACAAAATCCGCAAGTCGCTCGACATCAACCCGCTTGCCATCGCTACTCGCGGCCCCTGACATGCCACGAGTCAACATGAAGCCAAACACCGATCGCTGTAGAGCAGGCGAAATATGCGAGATTTCGCCGGGTCCATTCGCGGTGAGTACGAATAGAGACGACGAACCCAAGTCTTCGACGGCGTCCTTGAGTGCCATATCGAAGTCACCAGCCGCGTAGGGGCGTCCAAACGCCGGCTCCAGGCGTCCTGCATCTAACAACAAGAGCTTTGTTGCACCCGGTAGCGCGTTGATACCACGCAATAAGTCGTCGATCTTGAAAAGGCCCGGTGTCTCTTCGGTTAAGGTCGTCGACTTAGCCGAAAAATCGCCGCAGACCAAAAAACCAGTTGCTGAACTCTCGCTTTTTGCCTCGCTCTCCCCCTCGGCCGCCGGTTCGTTAATCGCAATTCCATGAGCCACGACGTAGACAACGAGCGTATCTTTGTCGTCGATCTCGGCTTGCTTTAGCACAGTTAGATAGGCATCGAGGGCATCGGCCGTTGGCAAATCCGAACTTAACTGCAGATTACTAGGTCGCAACGCAGCAAACGCGTCTTGCAACCGGGCGAAGCCGGCAATATCTTCGTAGTAATATCTTAATGGTGGAGCCGACAGACTATTTTCGAGTTCGATTTGTGATTCGAGGTCCGGGATGACCGGCTCGGTGTGAAAGCACAAGAAATAGGTGTGAGGTTGGAAGAATGGTCGCGCAACTAGGTATCCAAGTCCTCCCACCAAGCCGATCGCAACAAGCGTAAGTAAGCTCCGTCGCAACCAGAGTTTCACCATCGCGCTGCTGCCCGACGCTCGTTCTGGCCGCCAATTTGCTAATAGCGGACCTTCGTCGCGATTCCTCCGTGCCATTGAAAGGGTGCTCCCGCAAAGTCCGAAAATGATAGTTTGCTACGACTGGCCGAACTATGTAATAATGCCGAGAGGGTCATCATGCCATCCGGAAGGCCTGCTATAAGATACGCCCAAAACAACTACGCTGCAATTTCTGAACACAACCCGATGAATGGTCGACCGGCGATTGTTCGACTCTCACATTGGGCCGATGTTGCTAAGTGATCTCGTGAACCAACGCGGACGGAAGCTGCTATGTCGTTACCTGCTGCTCGTGTCACCGATATGGTCGTATGCCCGGCATGGAACGGGCCGGCGAACCCACATGTGGGAGGACCAATCGCCGCCGGGGCTCCGACCGTCTTAATCGGCGGGTTGATGGCTGCGCGGCTTGGTGACGCAACGACTTGTACCGGTCCACCGGGCGTCGTATCGAGTGGGTCCCCCACCGTCCTCATCTGCAATCAACCAGCCGCTCGGTTGACTGACTTGGCGGGACATGGGGGCATCATTTCGGCACCTGGTTGCCCAACGGTACTCATCGGCGGAGCCGCGCCACCGGCACCGCCCCCCCCGCCACCAGAGCCAGAACCGCCGGAGGAGGATTAGACGGGTAGTTACCTACTACTTCGCTAGTCTCTCCTAGCATAAAGCCCATCCGTCGCTACTTAACGGGCAATGGTACGCTGCCATCGGCGATTGCTTTGCCTCGCGTCAAAAACAATTTAAATCGTGACTCGGCTTGCGTGGGCTCGCCAAGGTAGGCGGCCATCACCAACGACGCAGTGACACCTTGCGATGTCAGTCGATCATCAGGGGGCACCTCATCGGACCCCTCGGGGGACAAGCTCCCGTCGCTCCAAAAAGCGCTCAGCGCAAGTGTCGCCCCAGGGCCGCTGTATTTCGAGTCGGCAGCGGCCTTTTCGCTTGCGCGGCGGCGTTCTTCCGTCGGTTCTTTCACCCACGCTTCGGCAGCGGCAAGCGGTGCATCCTGGTCGCTCGGAAGCACGTCAGACACTTCCTTTAAACACAAGCTGGCCCAAAACACCGCTTGCCGCTTGTCAAGCAAATAGGCCCGCAACCGAATCGCATCTTGATATTTTTTCTTCAGCACAAGCTGATTAATTAGCTCGTCGCCATCGGTAGCGGCCGAAGCCAAAGGCTTGATATCGTCGGCAAATTCAAGATAAGCACAAACACCGACCAATCCCAGCGCAGCCGCAGCAGTGGCAGTGTCACCGGTTGGATTCGTCGATTTTTTTTCTTCGGGAGGTGGCTCAGAAGGCTTCGACGCCCCGCCTTCGATCGTCAACTGAAATTTTGTCGACCCTGCTTCGATCAAATCGCCATCGTAAACAACGATCGAGCTAATCGGTTTGCCATTCACTAGCGTAGGGCCGCGCTTATCGAGGCTCTCGACAATACAACCATCAGCGGTCGCTTGCACGGTAAAGTGAATGTCGAGCAACTTACTATCGCCGGCGATGCACAGATCGGCCCAGCCAGAACGACCAACTTTTAAGACCTGGTCGCCGCGAATTTGCACGTGTCGACCCGGTTCGGAAGCCGAGATAATACGCAGGACAACCAGCATGAGAAAAGGCTCGTGAAAAAAGGCTCTGATTGATGCGGTCGCTTAATTGATCTTCACGACACCGCCACCCAGCTTCAGCATTCCGCTTCCACTAACATCGGTCATGGCCGCCGAGACGGCGACTTTGCCGGTGCCACTAATCGTGATTTGCGGTGATGACAACGTGATCTGAGATGGTTCGATAGTGATGCTACTTGCGCCGACTGTGAGTGTAATTTTCTGTGCTGCGGTAATGGCACTCTTCCCCGCGGACACATCAACGGAGTGATTTCCTTGCGAAACCGTCGTGGCGTGATTGCCCCGTGCGACAGTGGTATCGTCGTTGCCCGTCTGAATCTCTGCCGTCCGATTGCCATAGATTGTAATGGTCTGATCGCCCGGATCCATTTTCTCGATGCCAACGGTCAATTCATCGTTGTTCTCGACGATCCGCTTAAAGTTCTTTTC
>JBGSWC010000091.1:0-5800 GCA_041752635.1 Pirellulales bacterium
CCTCATCGGTCAAATCCGAATCGTAAGCAGCAGTCGCTGAGGCAAGCATGGTATGGCCCTCCAAGTAAGAATGGTTGACTCCACCAATCCTACGCAACTCGCAATGACAAGGCTTGCATGCAATTCATAAACACCTACTTAAAAGTCCCCCTTCTCCCCTGACTACAGTCCTTCCATCAACTTCGACAACTCGTCGTCGCCATCTCCATCGCCATCATCATCGCCGTCGCTGGGGTCGTCGTCATCTGAGTCGGTCGAATCTTCGAGATCGGAGTCGTCGACGTCCGATTCATCATCGTCGTTGTCATCGTCGTTGTCGTCGTCATCGTCGTCGTCATCGTCGTCGACGTCGGTACTGGACGATGTCGGCTGATCATCGTCGTCATCGTCGTCATCGTGGTTCGCCTCCGCCTGTTTGAGTGAAACGCCGCTGACTTGCACGCCTAACTTCGAGAGCAACTGCGATACTTCTTCATCGCGCCTGGTATCGAGTTGTTGGATCGCCTCTTGTGCTGCTGATTTTTCCTGGGCGAGATCAGCGATCTGTTGTTGGAACTCGCGTGTCTTGGCTTCGAGGTCGTCGATCTTTTCGATGAGGGTCGCCAATTTCGCTTCTTGTGCCGAACGTTCCTTCTCGTACTTGTGGATGATGCCATCGACGCTGTTGCTCGGTGCGCTGGTGTTACGAGCGGGTGCCTTCTTTTTTGTCGGTGCCTTTTTCGCCGGCGTCTTCTTCTTCGTCGTCACTTTCTTAACGGCAGGTTTGGATACTGTCTTCTTGGTAGTACGACTTGCAGTCTTTGTCTTTTTCTTGGCCATAACTAATCGTCCGCCGCACCAGTTGCGATACTTGGGGTGAAGGAGTCGGGAAGAGCGTGCATCGAGCCCCGCTCGGGGGGCATGCGATTTACTTGACCGATTATAATCAGATCGCTGGGCGCTGGCAGCAGGAACTGAACCCAATTCCGATGTTTTCTCAACCCAATACGATCCTTAGACTGCGTCAACTCGCCCGCACAACCCAACTTCGTCCGGCGTCGGAATCGTTGCGACAGCCGGCTCGGCCAGCCTCGGATGTCACGACCCCTGCTTGAACGAGCAATTTGTGCAAGCCGCCAAGCGGACGTTCGCATCGCTCCCTTTTGTGTGTGACACGATCGATGCTTTATTGGCCAGGCAGTCGGCGCGCCTCAAGCCAAACCAGCATACACTAGCCGCGCCGCCCACACACAGCACGAGCATCGAATTCGGCTCGGGGACCAGCGAGACCATTGCTTGACCCATCCCATCCCCAATTAGGTAATAGGTTTCGCCATTCTCGTTCCAGTGAAAATTCACGTTACGTGGAGATACCCCCGCGTTGCGCCAGAACGCTTGGGTATCAACAAACGCAACATTGCCGGCAAATTCCGGGTACTTGTTGAAGTCTACAAGGGACTCTTGCGCCGCCATCAGCGACAACGCGAGTGGGTCTGACTCCTGCAGCCCGCCTTGACCAGTTTCTGCAATCACGAATGGCAAGTTGGCAACACCCAGATCGTTGCGAACATCGACGATGAAGTCAGCCAGGTTCGCTTCGTACTCTTCATTGAATGTTTGATTGACGCGATCACTCCATCCCTGGTGCCAGCCGAACCCGGCGAGTTCGATTTCTTGTCCCGGAAACTGAGCAGCGATATCGACCAGGGCGTTCTGATAGGCGCCAAGCATTAAATTGTAGTAGGCACCAACAGTGCCGCCGCGATCGGCGACTGCGGTGGGTGGGCGATAATCGATTGCCAGCGTCGCACCGCCCCATGCGATTTTGACCAGCACGACCTGCTCGTCGTAATAATCGCCGATTACGGTGCCAAAGCCGAGTTCCGGTCCAAATGCGGTGCGTGCGGCGTGAGCGTCATGGCCAAACCCGGCCGTCAGATAGCCCGACGCAAATTTATCTTGGGAGCCGGGCGGTTGATAAACATACTCGCTTTGTCGTGACCACACCCAAACGTCGTCTCGCACCTTCCAGTCGCCAACAGCATCGACAAGGTGACCGTAGTTATCGGGGTCGCTATTGACTTGGTAGCGCAAGCTGCCGATTGCACCCGCCACATTACCAACGCCTGTTTCGACCCGTCCGTAGCCAACCATGTTTGATTGACCGGCAAGGAGAAATACCTTGATCGGATCGTCCGCGCGTGAGGACGAAGCCGCAAACGCCATTAAAAGTGTCGCAGCAAGAGGCAATAAACGCTTCAGCATCTTTTCTAATTCTCACATACGAATCGGCAAACCGGTTGAGTGCTTTGCTTTCGCATCGCCAACGAATACCCAGCTTTCATCCCCATCTGTGCGAATGCTTTTGGAACCCGTTCGGTGAGGTGCGCGTACTCTCGTTTGAATACCAAGCCCCCATCTTCTATTTGGAGTCAGAAGCAATCTACAGAATCGGATCCCCTCGATTCTAGCATGATTTGATCGACGACTCCAGCTTGGCACGACAAGCCAGTAATGCCGATGAACTCGAACCATTACCATTGTTCCGCAATCACTAAGCTTCTTCGCTTCTTCGCAGTATAGCGACCTACTGCGTGCCAAGATCGAAGGAATCGACTTCTACCTCGTCGACCTCCGAAAAGCAGAGCACGACGCGACAGCTCTAGCAACCGCTGGGCCTACTACCGCGGTTCTCAGCGACGGGTAAATTGTCGTGCCAGTGTTCCCGGCCTGACTTCTTACCCGCCGATGGGTCTCCTTGCCCAATTGCGTCTAGAACTTCATAACGGATGGATCACTTTTACCGGAGCCGCCCCCACCGCGCATGTTCAAATTCCTCCACACCGCCGACATCCACCTCGACAGCCCCCTGCGGGGTCTCGATCGGTATGAGGGCGCGCCGGCGGAGGAGATTCGCGGGGCCTCGCGCGTTGCGCTCGCTAATCTGGTCGATCTGGCCATACGCGAACGGGTTGCTTTTGTCGTGATTGCTGGCGATCTGTACGACGGCGACTGGCGCGACCACAACACCGGGCTTAGGTTTGCTCGCGAGATGGTCCGGCTCCGAGAGGCCGAGATTCCAGTGTTCGGCGTGTATGGCAATCACGATGCGGCCAGCAAGATTACCCGCGAGTTGCGACTGCCTGCGAACGTCGCCTTTTTCTCGACCGATGCGGCCGAGTCGATGCGGGTCGAGGCTTTCGATGTTGTGCTACATGGGCAGAGTTTTCAGGACCGGTGTACGAAAAAAGACTTGGCGAAGAACTATCCGGCTGCCGAGTCGGGTTGCTTCAATCTAGGCATCTTGCACACGAGCATGACCGGTCGCGAAGGGCATGACAGCTATGCACCTTGCTCGGAGTCGTGTTTGCGGGAGAGTGGCTACGATTATTGGGCACTGGGGCATATTCACGTACGCGACGTGTTGCGCGGTACGCCGACGATTGCTTACCCCGGCAATATTCAAGGTCGGCATATTGGTGAAACGGGGTCCAAAGGGTGTCTCGTGGTCGAAGTCGCCGACAATCGCGAGGTAACGACCCGGTTCGAGCCGCTCGATGTGATGCGATGGCAGTCGGTCGAGGTAGTAGTCAACGACATGGAACAAAAGCCTGCGGTTATCGACCGAGTCGAGACGAAATTGAAAGAGGTGGTCGACGAGGCGTCAGGGCGTTTGGTGGCGGCTCGGGTCGTGCTGCGGGGATCAACCACGCTTGCGACCGACCTTGCTGCCAACCCACGGCAATGGACGGCCGATGTCCGTGCGCTGGCGCTCGATGTAGCGCGCGATGGGCTTTGGATCGAGCAAGTGAGCAACAAGACAATGCTCCCCGAACTCTACCGCGAAGACGCGTCGCTCGACGGGGCCGACGACACACCACTGGCCGAATTGCTGGCGACTGTCGATGAGTTGCTCGCGGCGAGTGAGATCGACGAAGGCTTGCAAAGCTCGCTGGCCGACCTGCGCAACAAGCTACCCCGTGAGCTGTCGTCGGCGATGCCGATCGACGACCACCAATGGTGGCAAGGTGTGCTTGCCGAGGCGACGGCCAAATTGCGTCACGAGCTGGGGGGCTAAGCGATGTGGTTAAAACAGTTGCGTCTGATCGCTTACGGCCCGTTCACCGACTGTAGGCTCGAATTGCGGCAGGGGCTGAACGTGTTGTATGGGCCGAACGAAGCGGGCAAGAGCAGCACGCTGCGCGCTGTACGGGGGCTGCTGTTCGGCATCGACGGTCGTACTTCCGACAACTTCGTGCATCCCTACGGGCAACTACGCATCGGGGCGACGCTGGTCGACGAGCGCGAGAACGAGCTCGCCTGCGTCCGCCGCAAGGGAAACAAAGACACGCTTCGCGATGGTGACGACGCACAGAAGCTCGAAGAATCGCAGCTTCGCGCGCTCTTGGGCGAAGTGAGCCCCGAGTTTTTTACCACGGTCTTCGGCATCGATCACCAGCAGCTTCGCGAGGGGGGAGACGAAGTGGTACGCGGCCAAGGTCGCATCGGCGAACTGTTGTTCGCCGCGGCGGGTGTTGCCCATTTTCGCGAGACGCAGGCCGAGCTAAAGAGTGCGGCCGACGAAGTTTTCTTGAAGGGGGGCCGCAAACCACGCATCAATGCCGCCCTTGCTGAACTGAGGCAGATCGACGACGAGATTCGCGACTTGCAGTGCCTGCCCGATCAGTGGCGAACGCTCAACGAGCGGCACACCGAACAGTGCGGATTGGTCGACAAGCTGCAACAACAAATCACCGAGGCCGAAGCCAAGCGCGAACGACTTAAACGGATTCAGTCGGCGCTTGGACTGCTGACCAACTGGAAACAGAAGCGCGCGGAACTGGCAACGCTCGCTGCCGTGCCGCCGCTGGCGGTCGACAGCGAGCAGCGATTTCGGCGTGCGAACGAGCAGCGAACACTGAGTGCCGACAAACTCGAGCAAACGAAACTCCGCTTAGAAAGGATCGACAATCAATTGGCGGCCAAGGTGGTCCCCGCTGCATTGCTCGCTCAGGCCGCGGCTATCGACGATTTGTATCGCCGGTATGGGAGTCATCAGAAGGCAACGACCGATCGCGAAAGCCTCAAAGCCCAGCAGCGGATCTGCCGTGCCGACGCGAAAGCCGCGATCGAGCGACTTGGTTGGAAACTGACGCCCGACGAGGCGGGCGACCACCGCGTGACCGACGCACAAAAGGCACGCGTCAACACGCTCATTAAGCAACACGGCACCATCGACGCGAACAACACGCAACAAACGAAACGAATCGAGCGGTTGCGTCGACAGGCGACTGAATTGGTCGATATGGCAGACGACACAGCCCCGGCAGTAAGTGCGCAGGAATTGAAAGAGGCGTTGCAAGCGGCGTTGCCGGTCGTCGAGACCGAGAATCGGTTGCCAGAACTACGCAACGAGATTGCGTCGTTACAGCGGGCCATCGACGGCAAACTCGTTCGCTTGCCGCTGTTTAGTGGCACGGCCGATGAGCTTTGCCGCCTGAAGTGTCCGCCGACTGAGACGATCGATCGCTTTGCCGAGGAACTTCGCGAGCGGGTCGCGCGGTGCGACCAGCTCGACCAACAATCCGAGTCGCTGCGAGTCGAAAGCGAACAACTTCGCGCACAGCTCGACGCGAGCGAGCGAACCGACGCGCTGCCAACCGAGGAATTGCTCGAAACCGAACGGGCGTGGCGTGACCGGGGCGTGCGACTGGCGACCTCGCAACTCCGTGGCGAGTCGGTCGACGACCAGTCGCTGAGCGAATTTATCGCTCACGTCGGCGCGGGGGCGGAGCTGTCCGATGCTCTCGCGCCGAGCGTC
>JBGSWC010000092.1:0-4193 GCA_041752635.1 Pirellulales bacterium
TAGCCAGCGTTCAATCGGTGTCGCGGCAATATCCCGCAGCGTTCGCATTCCACAATCGGCGAACACTCGCAGCGACAATCGCTCGCAGTCGGCAATGTGCGTCGCGCTACGGTTCTTGCTGCGCAGGTGGTCGAGATAGTCAGCCACGCTCTCGGCAATCGGTGTCGACAACCAATCTCTCACGGCATCGTCCGTCGCCGAGACGACCCCGCTCCGTACGCGCTCGGCTCGCTCAACAAGTTCATTCAACACAGCTTGTGCGGCGTCCTTCGTGCGGCAACCGGTGGCAACTTCGCAGACAATTCCCTGCCCATCGCGATATTTTGCCGTATAGGTAGCCGCTTCGGTGCGAATACGGCTCGTCCCGTCCTTCGCCATAATCACCACAGCCGTCTTGAACTTGCCGTCGCGGCCGCGCCAGCGGGCGTGTTGCTTGCCGTTCTTTAGTACCAACTCGGCGTTGACGGGAATTTTGCGGGTAGTGGTTTTTCGGTAGATGGATGCCATGCTTGAGGCTCCTGGTTGTACGTAGGACTTCGGTGTGCTTCAGCCAGCTTACGTTGTTCGATCGGATGAGCTAAAAACTAACAAGACTTCTTTGCGTTCGCTTGTCCGCAAGGACACGAAAGCGAACGCTTATGGTTCCTTATGGAATATAGGAAGCGTGCTTCACCCGTGTGGTACCATTTTTTTCACCTGTGCGGGAGAACTACGCTTCCTCCGTTGCATGCAGTCGGTAGCGGCTTGTGCCTCTGTTCAAACCGCCCTGATAAAGTACATGGAGAAGCCCCCTCTTTTGGAGCAAGCGGACCGCTGTCGTAACACTCCGTTCTGACAGGCCCGCTCGTTTCGCAATACTCACCTGGCTAGTTTGAACAATTCCATCGCGTTCGTCGCGATAAAGAATAAGCCACACTTTCGACTCCGCCATTGTGAGGTTCTTTAGCGTCACATCAACGAAGGAATTGAGCTTTTCGAAGCGACCTTGCTTTTTGGGGGTTGCCGACGATCCGGTTGATGTCTTCGTTGGTGAGACAACGCCCGCATTGGGGACGCCCCGTGTGTCGGTACCCGCGGATCGATCGTTTCGGTTCGCGGGCTCACCGACCATTGGGGGCAGCACCTCGAATCCCCGCATAGCGAGGTTATCGCTGCTCATTGATCGATGCCTCGTTTTAAGCCACAGAATCTTCACGTAGAAAATCTTCGACGGAAATAGAGGCGGCATCCACAGCGTCCTCCCCTTGCTCAAGCTCGGTAAAGCTCTGATATCTCGCATCAAACCGTAAGCTGATATCTTCGCACTGGCTAAATCGAGCCTTCAGATGCCGCATCGTGACGAGCCGACGACTCGCTGGTGCCTCCGATTCCACAGGGGCGAGAATATACGCATCGTCGGCCCCGTACTCGAGTTCGCTCGATTCGCGAAAGGCGGCGAGGGAAAGCGAGTCGGCATCGTAGCCATTGCGGCCGGTCCTGCCCTTCTGCCGTCCAATTGCTGATACAGCAATAATCGCCTTATCGGCATCGGCGAACCGCCGCAGTAAGCTCATCGCCTCGTCAATCGCTGCACGCCGATCCCGCGAAGGTAAAGAAGTAGCGACGCGCTGAATGTAATCAACCACGAGCAAGCTACCGTCAAACGCATCCGTCGTCGCTGCCAAATTTTGAAAATCGAACGGCGGTTTCAAAAAGCAGAGTCGGTCGGCAATGGCTTCGATGGTCGCCAGTCCGCGTTCGAGCCGATCCGCATGTTCCTCGCCTAATTCGCGACGACGTATTACTTCGGCCGGAATACCGCTGACTCGCGACAGTTGTCTGTCGAGCAAAGCCACTATCAAGTGCGACTTCGCTTAGCAGTGCATGAGCCAGCAACGGCGGACAGTCGAATTCGGCAAGGTTTGCTGCCGCACTGAATAGCCGTGTTTGGCGTTCGCCGGCTGTTGCACCTTGCCGGATGAACTGCAAAGTCAAACGGTTCAACGTGGCGTCGCCCAGGTCGCGTCGCTCAGCGACAGCTTGCTGTTTGGCGGCGACCAATGAACAAGCAGCCTGCCAGTCGGCGATCGCTTTTGCATTCGCAGGTGGCGGCTCAGGGATATCGAACGGATTGGGATCCCTCGCTAGGCGTAAGTTCGCTTCGGTTGAGAGATACAAGACCTCGTCAAACTCAATTCGACGCTTATGCTTACCCGATTTGGGGTGCCTGCTATTTGGTGCGCGGAACGCTCGGGCCTTGTCATAAATGCCCGTGTCCACAGTTACCGCTAACTCGTCGGCGAGAACCTCAACGAGCGCACGGCATACTTGATTGAAGTCGATATGTGCATCAGGGGAATCCGCCAGTGACAACGGCAGCCCGACGTGAAACCCCTTCGCACCACTAAAAAAAATCAGCAGCTCATCACCGTCGAGCGAGTATCGAACACATAGACCGGCGGCGAGTCGCTTCGCGTGGTCGTGCGCAATAATCAGGTCACGGCTATCGATATCGATCCACAGCCAATTCGAGCCACAATCGCCCCGAAAGCCCTTCACATCGACCCGCTCGCGGTTAGCCCGCGAACCGAAGTCATCGCCAAATAAAAACGCGCTCAGGTAGCCCTCGCTGTCGACTTTTGCATTAGGTTCGCAGGCCGCGTAGCCGGCGAAGGCGGCTTGCCAAATGACAAGCCGCCGATCGCCCGCACACCCACCCAAAATCCGGAAACCGAGGGTGGGTGTCATTCGGTGCATTCCTCTTCGTCTTCGTACTCGTCGGCCGTCAATTTTTCGATGGCTTCGGGCGAATAGGGATCCGCGCCGGACTCGAGCGGCTCAATCCGTTCAAATCCGATGACCCGGTTAAATTGCCGACCGTCATCGCCCTCGCGCAGCAACACGTTCACCTCAAAGAAAAGATCGCCCGACATGGGCTTTTCGATATCCGCTAAAGTCTGGATGCCGAGCTTGCGCAATTCGGGTTTGGAGAATTTTGCGGCACTGGGCGTGAGGTAGAGGTCATGCCACAGCTTCCGCCCACGAAACTGCGTTTCGTCCCCTGGGCCCTCGAGAACATTAAACCGGATCATGTATGCCGGCTTTCCTGAACGCGACTGAGCAAGCTCAGCTGCCTCCAGACGGCAGGCATAAGACCCCGCGGGTAGCGGCGGCATCGTCGGTGGTGAATCAGCGTTCTCCCACGCTTCCTCGAGCTCATTGCTCTTGATGCCGCTTGCGCGTAAAATATCAGTAAGTTTTCCCATCTTGCCTCCGAAAGGTATTGGGAATGATAGACCTCGGCGGTTACAGCCGCCGAGGTCTCTAAAATGCGCCGTCGCCACGATAGCAACGGCTGAAAAAAACTCTCAGCTCTTTCGACGAGCAACACGAAGTGGTTTGTTTCCGCCTTCATCCCACTCGTCGAGGGTGAGAAGGTGCCACCGCAGTAATCGCCCAAAGCGTGTTGGAGTTGGCGCCCGTCCCGAATCTACGAGGCGACGCCAATGCGAGGTGGAAATTCGATATCTATCACCACATTGACTCGCGGTAAGGTACCGCGCCGCGGCGTCTATTTCGTCTTTAACATCGTTCATGGTTTTCGCACTTAACATTGGCGGATCTCCTGGTTTATAGAGTGAGTCAGCAGCCACGACTGAGGTCTACTGAGAACGAGCGACGCGATCTACAGGTCAGTTTATAGTCGCCCAGGACCTCATCAATGACGTATTCCTGCAGCATGAATTGTCAGGAATTGGGAGTCGCTCGATTTCGTCGATGTCATACTTCTTGGTTTTCGCAGTTTTCACTTTGATGGATCTCCTGGCTTAAAGAGCTAATCAGCGCGAGTTACTGCGGTCGGCTGAGCACGAGTGACGTGATCTACAGGTCAGTTTATAGTCGCCCAGGACCTCATCAATGACGTATTCCTGCAGCATGAATTGTCAGGAATTGGGAGTCGCTCGATTGACCACGCGATCATCAGATCGAGCCGACACAACACGAACATGCTGGCCGGGCGGCGAGATGAGAAGCTTCCGGAATTCGGCGAAAAATGCGAAGCGACGCAGCCCCACCGAGATGGACCGCGAGTAGCGCCGCGCTGCTCCACATCATCGAGTCCGAGAGTGCTCGCCACGAGCGGAGAAATAGGCTCCTCGCCACTGCGAGGTTTGTAGTCCAACTTTGGCAAGCAGGATCACTATGACCACGTG
>JBGSWC010000093.1:0-5265 GCA_041752635.1 Pirellulales bacterium
GTGGGCAATTGCCCATTCCGGGACTCTCGGCGGCCGCGAAGGTGACTCCCAGCATCTCGGCAAATCGCACCAGCCGCGATGTGACGACCGAAACCACCACCCGCCTGCCAGCCCAACAACCAGTCATCGTGAGTGGCACTCGACAAGCTGGTCGTGGGGTCTTTTTTCAACTGCGACCCTCGCCCCAAGCGACGCTCGAAGGCCAACACGATCTAAGACTTCAACTGCTCGTGCCCGCGTGTAACGAGTCGGCCGAGTTCTCGGTCGATCTCGCAGCCAAGGGTCATCGCAAAGTCTTGTGGATCGATCAGCCGCAAACGTGGGGAGCGAAACAGACGACCATCGAGGTTCGCTATGTAGTCGGCGCAACGCCGGTCGAACATCAGGTAGCAAAAGCGGTGGCAAAGTCGGTAGCGACGTCGGTAGCAACGTCGAATGAGTAACGCAACTCAGGGTAACTCACTCATCCACTGCACGAAATTTGCTTCGAGCAACTCCAGATCGCCGCCAAACGCGGCGGCGAAGTCGGCCAGTCGGTCGGCCGGGGCATACTCCTCACCGATCTTGCGATGGCCGGTTGCAAGCAAGTAGCGGGCATAGTCTTGACCGCGCGTTTCGCTCAGAAAAAGCGACAGTGCCCACGCATCGGCATAAGCGGCGTCAGGGTAAGTGCGAAACAATGTGTCGCTGGCAATCAAGTTCTGTAACCGGCCGGTGGGCCGCTTGTCGGCGAAGCGGCGAAAGTCGGCGAGTCGACCAGTGTTCAGCCGGTCGGCAATGGAGTCGCGAGCCTCGGCGCGATAGACACCGCGGGCTTCGAATAGTGTCGCCAGTCCTTCGACAAGCCACCGCGGATTCTCGGCAAGTCGCGCGTGAACACCCACGTTAAATGCAGTTTGGTGAGTCGCTTCGTGGATGACCGTGGCGGCCGTTTGTTCCCAGTTCGCGCTGTCCCCCTCGTCGAACAGCAGCACACGATTCGTGACGGGGTCGTAATGTCCCAGCGTGTTGGGTTGAAGTTTTTGTCCCGTGGCGGCGGCGTAGTCAAGGTACTCGCGCTCGCTGGGCAACACGACCGCCACCAGTGGATAGGGGGGCACTGCCGGATCGAATCCGCGCACGCGCACCCAGCGACAGAAATCGCGAAAGAGCTGCTCAAATCGATCGGCCCACTCGGCCCCACGCCCCACGGGGTGCACGACCACATACTGCTGGGAACTTGAAACCGCGAAGCGATTGTCGAACTCAACTCGCAGTTTCTGCCGCAGTTCGCCCGATGTAAGGCCCGCGAAATGGGGTGCTGTCTTGGTCGCTTGTTCGGCGGTCCGCGGATCGAAAGTGTGAACCATTCCGTCGCGCGCGAGCAGCACCACCGACGTGGCGTCCCAAGTCAACGCTTGGCCTTCGAGCCAGTTCCCCTCGACCAGTGCGCGAAACATAAACGGCTCGGCCGCTGCCGAGGTCAGGCTGAGCCAGCCTATACAGAAAAGGGCGGCTTTCTTCATGGAATTTTCGTCCTGTCGTTTTGACGCAAAGACGCAAAGACCGCGGAGCAGCGCAAAGGTGACGGGTTGTAAATTTTCTCTGCGCTGCTTTGCGGCTCTGCGTCTTTGCGTCGAAGATTATGCTTGAGCCGCAGCATAATGTAGAATGCCTCGCGGACACCGGGTTGCCAAACCAACAACCGACTCTTTTTCTGGAGACCTCGTTGTGATGTTTTCTCGTTGCTTGCCGATCGTCGCCGTGTGGTGTTTGGGCATCATGCTATTGCTCTGTTCGTCGCGAGCGCAAGAACCGGACACGGGTCCATCGGCCGATCAACTGGCCGAGGAGGCGTCGGTTCGGCAACAGGTTCAAGAACAGGTCGACGACCTGCTGCTCAGCCTCGCCGGCGACACGATCGCCGAGCGCGATATTGCCGAACAGAATCTTCTCAAGCTGGGCGACCTCAATGTGATTCCACTCGATGACTTTTTGGCGCTGTTGCCGGCGGCCGATGCGAATCTGCCCCCTGCCGTACGCGAGCGAGTGCAGTCGATCAGGGCGGTGCTCGAAAACCGTCGCGCCAAGGAGGCAACCGCCGGAACAAAGGTGACGGTGACCGCAGCCGGCTGGAAGCTAAGCGAGTTGCTCGCCGAACTCGAAAAACAAACGGGCAACAAAGTCGTCGACTCGCGCGAGCAATTCGGCCAAGAAGCGACCGATCCCAAAGTGACGGTCGTTGCCGACGACTTGCCGTTTTGGTCGGTGCTCGATCAGGCACTCGACCAGGCCAACGTCGACCTCTATGGCTACGGCGACCAAGCCGGGGCGATGCAACTCACGGCCCGCGAGCCGGGGCGGACCGATCGTTACGGCATGGCCCACTACTCGGGGCCGTTTCGCTTCGAGCCTTACGAAGTGGTCGCGACACGCGGGCTCCGCAATAAGGCGACCGAGTCGTTGCGAGTCGATCTCGAAATCGCCTGGGAGCCGCGCCTCCAGCCAATCGCGCTGGCGCTGCCTATCGACTCGGTAGCGGTCGATATCGGCGGTGGCACTCAACTCGCCACGACCCAACCGGGGCGGGTATTCAACGTCGAAGTGCAACCCGGCACGCAGAACGTGCAACTTAATCTGCCATTCGAGTTGCCAGCCCGCAATGCCGCGAAGATTCAGGCGATGTCGGGCACGCTGCTCGGACTTCTGCCAGGTAGCCAAGAAGAGTTTGAGTTCAACGACCTCAAAAGCGAAAAAGCCATCAAGCAAACCAAAGGAGGCGTTGCCGTGACGCTCGACCGGGTGCGCAAGAACAACGCGATTTGGGAAGTTCACATGCGGCTCAAACTGGCCGACGACAACGATGCCCTCGCGTCGCACCGAGGTTGGGTGTTCGCCAACACGACTTATCTCGTCGACAAAGACGACAACATCATCGACCATGCCGGGTTTGAAACGACCATGCAAACCGAAGACGAAGTCGGCATCGCTTACCTGTTCGATTTGCCCGACGGTATCGAGGGCATGAAGTGGATCTACAAATCGCCAGCGGCGATTGTCGAACAGAGCTTTGATTTCGAGCTCAAGGATATTCCACTGCCGTAGCCCCGCACCTCGAACGAGCCGTAGCGGAAGTTGCCAAGACTTTCGGCATTTCGCTGTGGTTGCCGAAAGTCTTGGCGACTTCCGCTACGATGTGTTGGCACGAAATCGGCGGAAGCCACGATCTTAGAACGCGTCGTCTGAAACAGGGGGCAAATCACGGTCAGCGGTGCCGTTGACCACCAAGTTGCTTTTGCGCGAACTGCTGGTCATGAGCTGACGATAAATTGTCGGGTCGACATTGTCGAGAACGTATTCAACGCGACCATCGCCGAAGCAAACATTGACGCCCCCCGGGTGATTGCTCGATGGATAGGCCCGGCAATCGTTCGAGAGCTGGGTCATGTCAGTTACCCCGGCCCCCTCTTTGTCGCCATTGATGCGGGCGATGCTGCCGCCCGAGCCATTCGAGCAAGTGTTGAGATCGTTGTGCCAAACGAAGCCAAAGAACCCTTTGCTGTCGGCAAAGCTACTCGGTTTGCCGCTCGACTCGACATACAGGCCGCTGTTGTTGCCATAAACCCAAAACTGGGCGTTCAAGTTTTCGGAAAACATCATGGTCTTGCTGGTGCCGTCGTTGCTCGACAGATAAGCGATCGAACCTTGTTGCTTGAGCGCGTTCTCGCGCCCGTCGGTCGCCGAGCCACAGGCGTTGCGGTTTTGGCTGAGGTCCATGAAGACGCCGTTGGCGAGATTTTCGACGTTTTGAGTGCTGCCCGACGAGCGAGCATTGTCATTGAATGCCCAACCCGAGTTGGCCACGTAGTTGAGCCATGGCAGCCCCGGACCCTCGGGCGGGTCGCTGAGACACTGGAGCATGGCAATTTCTGGGGCCGCCGATTCTTGGTTAAGCGACGCCTGGAAACTCGAGTAACGATCCCAAAGTTGCTTTTGTTCCATGTAGGGGAACAGCATCACGACCCAACTCGCTTGGCGAGCGGCTGTGTAGCCGTTTTGATTTTTCTGACTAGTCGGGTCGAAGATGTCGTTGATGTAACCGGGCAGCTTGGTGGTGGTGGTGTCGTAGTTGATGGCGGCGAGGCCCAATTGCTTAAGACTGTTCTTGCAGGTGTTGTTGCGGGCCGACTCGCGCGCGTTTTGCACCGCGGGGAGCAGCAGCGCCACGAGCGTGCCGATGATGGCAATCACGACCAATAATTCGACAAGGGTAAAGCCGGCTTTCGAGGCAAGTTGGGGACGAGTTTTCTTCATGATAGGTTCCTGTTCGCTCTTTCTGGTCCGAGCGGTGCCGATGCCGATGGTGGCGTCTCGACAGGCCGCAATGAGTGTTCGCGAGTAAATGACGATGGAAGATGAGGAATATAAAGTGGCGTGAGATTGCCCCGATGCGCATACCAGACCGATTGCCGCGAGCGGCGTCTCAGAATGAATTCTTGCAGGTTCGGACGTATTTGTCCAGAAAACGCTTCGCAAAGTGGTGTCATATCCTTGTTTTACCGCCTTGTTTTGGTATTCTTTCGCGTGTGGAGAGGTGGTCTCGTTCGCCCGTTGACGCGTGGCTCAGGCCTTATCCCCTCTATTGTTCGTTCGCCGGCTCACCCCGCATTGCACTCAATTTGCAGATTAGCGGCGGCCTCTCTTTGGCCCGTACCGGCGGTTTCGGCCGTTTTTGTGTAAGCCACGTTCTGATTAGGAGAGACTCGATGTCGATGTTTATTGGTGAAGCCCTCGCCGGCGATGGAAACGAAATTGCTCATATTGACTTGCTGATTGGCAGCAAGGACGGACCCGTGGGGACCGCCTTCGCCAACGCCCTGTCGACCCAAAGCGAAGGTCACAACAACCTGTTGGCCGTTTTGACCCCCAACTTGGCGGTGAAACCGGCGACTGTGATGATCACGAAGGTCACAATCAAGGGGATGAAGCAAGCGGTGCAGATGTTTGGCCCCGCTCAGGCCGCAGTGGCCAAAGCAATCGCCGACAGCGTCGCCGACGGGGTAATTCCCAAGGACCAAGCCGAGAGCCTCGTTTGCGTTTGTGGCGTGTTCATTCACCCCCAGGCCGACGACGACAAGAAGATCTACGACTACAACTACGAAGCGACCAAGATGGCAGTGAAGTGTGCGATGGAAGGCAAGCCAACGGTCGACGAAATGATCGCCGGCAAAGAAGAAGCCGCCCATCCGTTCCGCGGATTCTAAGTCGCCATCGCTCCCTCCCCCA
>JBGSWC010000094.1:0-6789 GCA_041752635.1 Pirellulales bacterium
AAATACGCGCTCTGAAGGCACGACGACATGGAATCTAGCGATTTAGAGGCACTTATCAGTCAGTGCCCATGCCTCATGCGTTTGAACGACGGGCGGGAATATCTCGTCGAGAAACCAGAATTCATCACCGTCGGCGACTACACGGCCTCAGTCCTCTTTAACGACAAAGGGGTCAAGCGTCACGCCGTCGTTGGTCTGATCAACATCAGCGCGGTCTTGCCACAAGAACCGGTTGGGTAGGATCGGTTCGCCGCGAAAGCTGAGTATAACGATGAAACTGCCGACCCGCTGGCTGCGCTTCTCAATTCTCAATTCTCAATTCTCAATCTGCTGCTCCTCTCGACGATCATCGCGATGAGCCTCGTCATCTACAAACAGGCCCGCGACCTGCGCGGACTCAAGCAAACCCTCGGCGACGCCGGTTATCTCGATGTCACAGACGAGAGCAAGTACCACGCGATTGCGGTTCCGACTTACGATGATTTGACTTGGCGATGGCGGGTTTGGTTGCCGGAGGGGAAACGCTACAGCATGGTTGCCGTGTTGAATGACTTACCTCTCGATTTCGAAAAATACCAACCGACAACGAAGAACGCGGCGGTTCTTGGCCCAGACTTTAGCATCGATGGGCAACCAGGAATTAGCGGTGGCGAACGACTCGTTACGGTCTCGTTGAACGCGCCATCGGCTGACCGAATGCTGATGACATTTGCTCTCGACAATGTGTATACCGAAAAGTTGCAGATTCCTGCCAACAACGGAAATTCGAGAGGGTGGCCATTTCAGCGATGGATTGTACGCTGCTTCGATGCGTGATCGCTTCTTGCTGCTAAAGTATCAACCATTTGGCACGCAACAACGCAAACTGGGGTCCAAGGATGGTTTGGTCATCTGGATAGAGCCCATCGATGACTGATAGTAGCACGACTCGGAGAGTCGTGCTACTGTGCGCTTCCAGTACTTGAATTCACCTTGCTTGAGGTTTGCCTTGATAGGATTCTCGGCAATGTAACGTTGCAAGTAGTCAAACTGTTCGGAGCTGCGGATCAAGTGATCGAAGGGTTCGGACTGCCAGAATTTACCGGTGCGACCATAGTGCTCGTTGATTCTTCTAGCCGAAAACCGAAGCCAGCTTTCTGCTTGTTGTCTCAACGTGAATCTGCCGCGCATCTGGACAATCAAGTGAACGTGATTTGGCATAATGACAAACGAATCGAGATCGTACCGATCGCTGTCGAAATGCAATAACGTATCCGCGACGACTTGAGCGATTTGTGGATCTTTCAGTTCGCATGCCCCATGACAGTTGTCGAGAGATCGGTGCCACAGCCGCTGACGCAGCCGATGATATTCGCTCGCATCGCGTCCAGTTAGCGAATTGGGCGTCAATGATCGCTCACGAAGCCACGCGTCTAATTCGTTTCGCCACCGAAGCACAACTTCGCGCGGCATCGAATCAGCCGTGCGAAATGTGACAAACAGGGCGGTGCCCGGCTGAAACCAATGCGGAAGATACCGCCCGCTACGCTCCACGTCGGCACTCGGATCGAAAACGCCGAACTCAGCCTCGTTCAAGTTGCCATTATCGTGCATAGTGCAAGTCTAATCTTGCCGCCAACGTGGTGCGACTCTCCGAGTCGCAAAATCTCGACTCGGAGAGTCGAGCCACGATGGCCTATCGAGCCATTGGCCCGAAACTGATAGACTCAGGTCTTGTGCCGATCCACATTCTTCCTGCTTTCGATTGTCCTGCTGATGCCACGCGATTTTCTCAAAGGTGCCAAGGACCATTACGATGTGGTCGTGATCGGGTCGGGCCTGGCCGGGCTCACAGCCGCCAACATTCTCGCCCGCGATGGGCGCAGCGTGTTGTTGCTCGAGCAGCATTACAAGCTCGGCGGCATGGCGACTTGGTTCAAGCGGCCGGGGGGGCATATTTTTGATATCTCGCTGCACGGGTTTCCGTATGGCATGGTCAAGAGCTGCCGGCGGTACTGGACCAAAGAAATCGCCGACAGCATTGTGCAGCTCGATGGGGTGCGGTTCGACAACCCCATGTTCAGCCTCTGGACCACATTCACCCGCGAGGACTTCACGCGGCAGCTGATCGAAAAGTTTGGTGTCGCGCCCGAGCGGGTGCATGCGTTCTTCGACAAAGCTCGCGGCATGAATTTTTACGACGACCAGCAGATGACCACTCGCGAGCTGTTCGACGAGTTCTTCCCCGGTCGCGAAGATGTCATTCGGCTGCTCATGGAACCAATCACCTACGCCAACGGCAGCACGCTCGAAGACCCCGCGATCAGCTATGGCATCGTTTTTAGCAACTTCATGAGCAAGGGTGTGTTCACTTTTCAGGGCGGCACCGACCTCTTGATCAAACAGATGGAAGCGGAACTCAAGAAAAACGGCGTCGACATCCGCATCCGCAGCAACTGTGACAAGATCAATCTAAAAAATGGCAAGGTCGAATCAATCGAGACATGGGGCCGGACGATCAAGTGCGATGCCGTGATGAGCAACTCGAACCTCCGGCAAACGATTTTCGATTTGGTGGGCGAAGACAAGTTCGATGCCGGTTTCGTCGACGATGCGCGAGCCGTGAGGCTCAACAACAGCAGCACCCAGGTTTACATGGCGTTGGCCGACGACGATGTGCTCGACGTGAACGAGCTGGGCGATTTGCTCTTTAGCAGCACCGCGCCGTACTTTCGCACCGAGGCGCTATTGAGCCGCGACATCACGAGTCGCACCTACTCGTTCTACTATCCGAAGACGCGCCCCCACGCCAATCCGCGGCACCTGATCGTCAGCAGCACCAACGCCAACTATAGCGATTGGGCCGACCTGCCCGAGGATGAATATCAGGCGAGCAAGCGCGACCTGTGCGAAACAACACTCGACGCGCTCGATACCTATGTGCCCATCATCCGCGAGCGAGTGGTGCACATCGAAGCGAGCACGCCACGGACGTTCAAACACTACACGGCCCACAATCTGGGGGCGAGTTTCGGCACCAAGTTCGAGGGATTGGCCGTGAGCCGCGCGCTGCCCCAACAAGTCGAAGGCCTCTACCACGCCGGCAGCGTCGGCATCATCATGAGCGGTTGGTTAGGGGCGATGAACTATGGGGTGATTGTCGCGAATGAGGTCGACAATCAGTTGATGAGCAACTCATCGCGATCGACTGCGCAGGCAGCACTCGATCTTTAGCGTTCTGAATTCACTGCAATAGCCGACGAGCTATGCCTCGTCGCCAATCCACTATTTGTAGTATCGCAATCACATTCGGTCGTTGCCGGCGCGCCGATGAGGCGAAGCTCATCGGCTAGAGCCTTTTTGTTACAGCGTGATTGGTTTGCTCAATTTAAACCGACGAACTCCCCCACCCATCGGTTCGCACATCGACACATCGCATCCCCGCCCGCCGGGCGGCTTCGATGCCTAGCTCGGCGTCTTCGAAGACAATGCACTTGGCCGGTTCGACATTCATCTGTCGGGCCGCTTCGAGGAACACATCGGGGTGGGGTTTGTGCCGCTCGGTGTCTTCGGCGGTGACGATCGCGTCGAAGTGGTCGGTCGCGAAACCTAGGTGAGCGAGTTGACGGTCGATGACCCAGCGGAAACCGCCACTGGCGACGGCCAGCTTGCGTTTCCCTTTTTCTTCGAGTGCTAGGGCAACCACTCTTTCGACCGGGCCGTCTTCGCTCAAGTAGCCGAGGAAGTGTTCTTCTTTCTCGCGCGAAACGAGGGTCGCGTCGAGCGACTTGCCGTGCTCTTCGCTCATCATCGCGATGATCCGATCGCTTGGCATTCCGCCGAGCGAGTAGAACCGCTGTTGATCGAACGGAATCCCATGATTGGCAAAAGTCTGACTCCACGACCGAAAATGGACGGGCATCGAATCGGTAAGCGTACCATCGCAGTCGAAAATGATGCCCTCGATTCCTTCCAACAGGTCGGTCATTCGGGCAACTTTCCTTCCAACAGGTCTTGCTCCCATTCATCCATTAAAGGCCAATCGACCGCACAGGTGCCAAAGTCGGCCATGTGCAAGTAGCTTTCGAGCCGATTAATTGTTCGCTGGATCATCGCGTCGTCTTTGCGAAATGCTGGCCCGTGGCTGGGGAGCAGCCACTTGACGTCGCTCGCCTGAATCCGCATGAGCGAGCTGATAAAGTCGGGGATGCTGCTGCCGTGGTGAGCGTCGATTGCGCCGACGCAGCCATCGCGAAACAGGTTGTCGCCGGAGAAGAGCAGGTTTCCCATTCGAAACGAGAGCTGCCCGTCGGTGTGGCCGGGCGTATGCCATACTTCCAGCTTCAGGTCGCCCACTTCGACTATGTCTCCCTCAACGATTCGACGCTCGATTTTGACTGGCGGCATCGCGAGGTCGATCCCCTGAGCGGCGATCTCGGCAAACGTGCTCAGCCGATCCCCCTTCTCAAGCGCGTCGGCTGCGTTCGGGTGACACAAGATCGGCGCTTTGAGGACTGCCTGTGCCTTGGCGAGCCCCTGAATGTGGTCGACGTCGGCATGTGACGCGATGAGCGTCACACACTTATTGAACGGAAAATCGAGTTGTCGGATTAACTCGAGCACTTCGTCGACGGCATCTTCGTAGCCGATATCGATGAGTGCCCAGTTGTTCGAATCGTCGAAAATCAGGTAGACGCTGCAAGTAATTCGCTGGCGTGCCTGATGATTAAGCTCAATGACGTTGGGAAAAAGTGGCGTCCGTGTCTGCATAATGGAATCAACAACAATCGCGAATCGAGAATTAAAGGGGTCGGCAACGCGATGATAGACCCATCACCGCACTGAGGCAACAATCGCCCCGGCTTCGCTGGCAGCTTCGGGCAAATAAAATGAGTTGTTGCAACTCAGTCTCAAGTGACGCTAATTCTTTGATTTTTGTAGCTACTTCACTCACCCTCTTCCTGATACTCCAACCGCACTAGCAGCCAATACTCGAACTTGTCGGGGCCAAAGTGAACCAACACGGGAACTTCGTCCTTGGTCAGGTTAAAGAGTCCCGTCTCGATAATCACGTCTTCGCTTTCGCCAACACGCAGGGCGACACGCTGGGTTTCTTTGTCAACCTGTCCCAGCAGCGTTTGCGCGATGTCGGTCTGTTCGTTGAAGAGGGTTCCACTGACCACTCCCGACCTGTTCACAGCGAGTTGAACAGTTCGCGAGGGAACCTGTTCTTGTTCGTCGGCGCTGACTGCGAACGTGCCCAATGGCATCCATTCGGCCGCCTCGGCTTCTTCTTGGGTTGCGGGCGGCTCGACGGTGGCGAGCTCTGCGGCACTAGCAGCGAAGTCGGCAGCCGAACCGACTTGTTCGCCGTTTACGTAGAAGTTGTTGTTTTCGTAGTAGACGTTGCCCCCCTGGCCGTAATCGAAGAAGACCGGCTGAGCCCAAACAGTTTGGGGGGCCGACCATGTGAACCAGTTCGTAAGCCCAACAAAGGTTGGAATGCTCCACCAGTGACTCGGGCGGTAATTGTGCACTTGGAAGTGGAAATGCCAGCCGCCACAGTTGTGGAAATGAGTGTTCCACCATACCGGACCGAACCAGTTGTTATGCCGATGGTGATAGGACCAGCGATTGCGGACGTTGCTACCCCAATAATCCCATCTCGCCTGGCGAGACGGATGGCGGTCGAGCCAGTTATCGTAGCCGGGACGTTGGATAGCGTTTTGCCAGCGGTCGCGCACCGGGCCGGGATTGCGATCGCCGACCCAATCGGGCAGCGTGTGGATCGGCCGGTTGTTTCCCCCAGGACGATCGGGTCGGTTCGGCCGATCCATCCAGTCGGGTCGTGAAGGACGCGTAAGGTCGCCGGGGAGATTGCCGATTCCGGGTCGATCGCCATTTCCGCCGGGGCGGTTACCAAGACCAGGTCGGTCGCCACCACCCGGCAGATTTCCAATTCCAGGTCGATCGCCAGTGCCGGGCCGTTCACCACCGATTCCGGGTCGATCTCCAATGCCCGGACGGTCACCTATACCGGGAAGATTTCCGATACCGGGTCGTTCGCCAATGCCTGGTCGGTCACCGATATTGCCGGGCAGGGTTGTTGGCCGTTCGGGTCGATTGCCAATCTGTCCGGGCAAAGTCGATGGTCGCTGGATGCCAAGGAAGTCGTTGAGGTCGCCGACCGAAGGTCGACCACCACTGCCGGTCCCTGGGCGACTGGGTAACTCAGGACGGGTACCCGTCCCCGCACCGGGTCGACTGGGGAGCGAGGGGCGATCGACGGTGCCAGGTCCTGGTCGACTGGGGAGCGATGGACGATTGCCGCCAATATTGCCGGGCAAGGTCGTTGGCACTTGCGGCGCAGTCGGTCTTTGCGGAGTCGTCGGGCGCTGGGGAATGGTCGGCCGTTGCGGAGTGGTGGGCCGCTGGGGCAGATAGCCGCCGAGGTTCGGTATGCTACCCGATGGTCGTTCTGGCAACCGGTTGCCAGTCGACGGCAAAGTTGTCGGACGATTGGGTGTCGTGGGACGACTTGGCATCGTGGGACGCGTGCTGGGGGCGCTCGGTCGATTAATCGAGGGCTTGAGTCCGCCCGATGGGAGATTTGGGCTCGGTCGGCTCGTCGATGGACGCGAGATGTTGGGCGAGGGACGCGAGACGTTGGGTGAGGGCCGGCTGACGTTAGGGGACGGCCGGCTGACGTTGGGCCGCGAACCGCCACCGAGACTCGGAGCGCTACCGCGAGAAATACCACCACCGCCGCCGCCACCACCACCGCGCGAAATTCCCCCACCTCCTCCGCCA
>JBGSWC010000095.1:0-17508 GCA_041752635.1 Pirellulales bacterium
GCCGACTCGACGATGGCCTGCCACAGCTTGCTCCACTCGCGCGACCCTTGCAGTTGAATGCTGCTTTCTTTCGACGCTCCGTTCGCCGACTTCTGCGTGAGCGAACTAGCTAGCTTCCGAAACTTGTTGGTCACCAGTGCAAATTCAATATGACCGAAAGTTTTGGTGAACACCAGAAAAACCATCACGGCACCAACCGTCATGATGGCGATCATGTCGCTCCCCATGAAGAGGCTCATGACCGCGCTCAAACAAGTCGTGGCACAGATCAGCGCAATGAACATCGACGCCTGCTGGACACTCCAACCACGCACGAGCAACGAATGGTGCATGTGTCCCCGATCGGCAGCAAACAGGCTGCGCCCGGTGAGTTTGCGGCGGACCATGGCCGCAACAGTGTCGAGAATCGGAATCGACCACACAGCGAGCGGCACTGCCATCGCCATCGCCGCCTGCGACTTGGCCGACGTTTGCACAGCAACAATCCCCACCATCAAACCAACGAGCATGCTCCCCGCATCACCTAAATAGATCGAAGCGGGGGCAAAGTTGTAGCGCAGAAAACCAAGCAAAGCTCCCGCGAGCGCGAGCATCAGCGTCGTTTCGACAGCAAATCCCTGCCAGGCATTGATCGCCGCCATCGTCAAACAAAGAATGAATCCAACGCTACCAGCCAGCCCGTCGATACCGTCGATCAGATTGACCGCGTTGGTGGTGCCAATCAACCAGCAGGCGGTCACCGGAATGGCCAAATAGCCAAGTGGAATCGTTTGGCCCGCGAACGAAATTTTGTCGATGTTCGCACCCGCAGCAATCAAGAGCGCCACAATCGCGACTTGCCCAGCGAGCTTTGTGCGACCACGCATGCCGGTGAGGTCGTCGACCAGTCCCAGCAACACGATCAGAACGGCAGCCCCGGCCATCGCCAGCAAATAGTTGCTACTGCGGGCGCCGAATAGGTCGATTTCCGACGCATAGCCAAACACAAACGCCGATGTGAGTGCGACCGCGGCAGCCAAAAAGACAGCCGTCCCACCCCCCAGTGCCACGGCCTTCGTATGGGTCTTGCGACGCCCATCGGGCTTGTCGACGAAACCAAGTCGCCGCGCGATCGCCCGCACAATTGGTGTGATGATGATGCTAGCCAACAGCGAGCCGAAGCCAGCTATTAAGTAGACAAAGGCAATCTTTTCAGACATCAGAGAAGAGCTTCCATTACCATCTGACTGCGATTAATCCATCTTCGGTGAGCCATCAAGCCGCGTTTAATGTCCCTGCAGCTCAAACTACGTGCGATTCGCTACTTTAGTTGTTCGAGGATCGATGTTCTTTGAGAGTGTTTTCTGTGAATGTTTTGCGAGGGTCGAACATCGCCACTTGAGTTGGGGAGAAAAACTAGTTGAAGGGAAAAGCCAGTTGAGGGGAAAAGTCAGTCTAGGGGAAAAGTCAGTAGAAATCGATATTCAAAACGATGAAGAATTGACTTAAAATTGCGAGTGCTGGCAATGTCGATCAACCTCACCGGCACAACCTTACCGATTTATTCGTTGCCGACGCGGTCGCCCGCTGTTTTAACTTGACGCCAACGCTTAGTTGGCAAGCCATTACAGCGAGCCCACCAGAGCGAGCCCACCAGAGCAAGCCCACCAGAGCAAGCTTCGTGCCGAGCACTGACTGTCTGCCGCAAGATCACCCGAGCAGCCCCTCTCGCGGCCGGCAATCGAGTCGCCCCAAGGCATATAAACCGTTACCAAACAACGACTTCCGCTTTTCTGCGTATGATCCAATCATACCCAGGCGTGGCTCGACTGGTCAATCATTCTGTCGCCGTTTCGCGGTAAAGCGCGAGTCACAATGGCAACACAAGGTTGAATTGTTGCAACATTCGGACCCCTGAGCGGTTTGGGGAAGCTCCTAATGCGCCACGGGAGGTTCGCGGTCGGCGATTTTGCGAGCCGGATTACCACCAACGATCTCCGCCGGTGGCACGTCGCGCGTCACCACGCTGCCCGCCGCGACAATCGCGTTCGCCCCGACTGCGACCCCCCCCATCACACGGGCGAAAGCTCCCACCCATGCCCCATCGGCAACAGCGATTTCGCGCGTTACCAAGTCGAACGTCACCCGTCGGTGGTCGTGACCACCGGTACAAAAATAACTCCCCTGCGACACACAGACGTGGCTGCCGATCGTCACGGTGGCCAAATTATCGAGCCACACCCCTTGGCCGATCCAGACATAGTCGCCCACCACGAGCCGCCAAGGAAACTTGATTCGCACATGGGGTTTAATCACCACGCCTCGGCCGATTCGTGCGCCGAACAACCGCAACAACCGCACCTTGATACCCCCCGCGAGGAACCAACCCGACTCGAACAACAACAAGCTGGTGAAATACCAGAGCGTTCGCGTGAAAGGCCCTCGCCCGGAATAGGGAGGGACTTTGTAAATCGACAGATCGACCCACGCACCATTCGGTCGTGCTGATTCGTCGGATTGATCGGAATCTACGGACATGAAAGCGGATCGCTGCAACAATGGGGAGCCCGTAATTGTAGCCTACGCTGGCGATGGCGACGCTGCCGGTTTTGGTGGGAAATGTCCGTTGAAGCGTCTGTTGGCCCAGCGACATTGCCCGTTTGCGTCGAAAGGACTAGACTTGTTAGTCGCGACGAGAGTTTTTCGCCAATCGCTCGCTCGAATACCACAGCGATCTTGTTGAACGATATTCCACTTCATTGGGACCAATGTGACCGAGACGCGCAATTTGAAGGCCCAGCCATTTAGTCCTGACTTTGCAAACCCGCCGGTTGTCGAAACGGCCTTGAGCTTTCAGATTGCGGAACTTGCAAGATGGACTGCTGTTCATCCGGGGTTGTATTTCGAGACAATCCGTGATCGTTATCCGAACGTTCGCCAGGAAACGCCGATTCCGCCGATTGTGGAAATGTTTCCTCCCTCCCCGCGCACGCCCGAACTGAAGTTGCTGCGGCGTCCCGATCAAGGACGAGTCATTTACGCCAGCAGCGATCATTCGTCATTGCTTCAGGTACAACAAACTCGGTTTGGGTATAATTGGAAGAAAGCGGAGGAAGATAGTAAGTACCCGAGGTTTGAAGAGAATTCCGTGAAATTTCTCGCGGAGTTTGATGCGTTCAACAACTTTTGTGATGCGGAAGGCATCGGGCTTACGGAACCTACTTTTTGTGAAGTCGTTTATGTGAATCACATTCGACCACGAGAGAGCGAGTCAATCGCCGATTTATTTGCTGAAGTCTTCAGCGAGATACCAAGCACTCGAAGTCGATCGAAGTTACCCGAAATCGAGACTTTGGCGTTCAACCGCACTTTCGAATTAGGCAAACAGCGAGGACGGTTGTACGCGGAAGTTGCTGTCGCTATCGACGACGATGGACCTGCTTTTCTCCACTTCAAACTTACCTCGCGGCTGAGACATGAAAGCGATGGGCTGGAAGCCACACTTCAAGAAACGCACGACTGGCTCACCACAGCCTTTGTTGATCTAACCAGCGAGAGATGTAGGTTAGAGCGATGGGGACAATCAAATGAACAATAATATTATAGAAACTCCTGAGCAACTGACTCGCACAAGTACTTACAGTGCGACAGCCTCTGGTACTGGCGAAGTTCTGATCGCTGTGCGCAGCCAGCCAGCCGCTTGGTTGCGCGATGCTATCAATCGACTGGACGAGATGACGCAACTTAAGCCAAATTGGGATAGCTACGGGGCCGCACCCGTCGACGGTGTCGCAATTCAGTTTGCTTATCAACTCTTGAGATGCCTCTCACGTGTGCACGGGATCGAACGTCCTTCGATTACCGCAACGCCGAATGGTCAGGTCGGTTTGTCGTGGGATGATGGAACTCGAAGCATGGACCTCGATATCAATAGTCGCGGTCGTATTGCCTACTATTACGAAGGTCGAGGAGACGAACGGGAAAGCGAAACCTCCAATGTTTCCGAAGTCGTCGAATTGCTCACTCGCTTCTAATCCTTCGAGTGCGCGAGCATGAACGTGACGGAAGTCGGCTCAGACGAAATCATTTTGAGGCGAATTCCCCCACCACCGGAAAATGCGATACAGATACTTCCCGATGGTGGCTATCGAGCGACGAGTTTTCGGTTGCGATTGCGCGATGGTGAACTTGGGCTATCTTGTTCACGTCTGGCGCTCACTTCGCCTCGCGCGCTGCTCGATCAGTTGCGCCTCCAAGGAACTTCCGTCGATGGATGGATGGTCTGCCGGCTATTGGTAGCCGATGTAAGATCGCTCGGACTCGAAGTACAACACATACCCCTTACGAATGATCATGGGCACTGCGAGATTCGACCAATCTCACCGAGCACGCTGGATAAGAATTTGACGTCAAAACTTGCGAAGAAGACTCGCATTCTAACGCCAGAAGAAATCGAATCAGTTCAAGCTGGCGACACTATCCCGTAGCACACGGGGGAAACGCGAGGGAAACGCGAGGGAAACGGGGCCACCGATTCCCAGCCGGGGGTGTAGTTCTGGCTCAAACGAGAGTCAGCCATCCACGTCGGCTCCGACAGCCGGGCCCTCGGGGACATCTCAGCCCCCCCCTCTTACCACTTCCAGAGCAGCCTCTAACGAGACTGGCCACAGGTGTTATTTCTGTCTGTTTAGTACGACACTATCTACCCCAAGCGAACTGCGTGAGTCGCGGGAACTTCTTGCCGTCGAGTGATTTATGGCTGCCCGTTCGCGACAACGACGAACCGGTGTCCTTCAAAGTGGTGTCGGTGTCCCTCAAAGATCGGAGCAGCCGATGCCGTCGATGCCGAACTGCCCGGCGAGAAACTGAATTCGCCTTTTGAGCCAGTGCTTGCGATGGTCGTAGTTACGACCCGAATGGGCGTCATCGCCACACAAGTAGCACCGCCGCACGCAGCGGCCCGTGCAGTGGTAAGCAGCAACTTCGCGAAGGTCGACAATTTCGGCGCGGGCGAGTCGAGCCATGGCGCGACTCCCAGGTTTTTGGTTCCCAGGTTTTTGGTGCCAACGCTGATGAGGATACGCACGTTCAGTATCGTATCAAGCGGGTTGGGGGAGAAAATCGGGGAATGGATGACTGGATGCCTGTCCCTGTTTGGGTTTGTCCCTGTTTGGGTTTCGAACGAATTATGAAGTGGAAGAATTTTGAGACTGAACAAGTGGCAATCGCCCTTGCGAATGAACGGTCCTTGCCATCATTCGCACGCGAACACAAGGCAAACAACCGGTGGTTACTGATTGCCAAGGTCGCAATAGACGAATTAGGAAGCCAAAACGCCGCTGCAGCGTTAACAAGTTCGATCCGCGGCGCTTACATCGCTGAACTGAAATACGTTGCCGCCAATCGGGATGACTTGCATCCGGACGAAGTTAGTTTTCCAATAGTCGACGCGGAATTGGTCGACTGGTTACAGGTATGCGATTTGCTCGTCGAAGAGCAAGGCAGATTCGTTCAGTGATCGCTCTTTACAAACCGAATGCCAACCAAAAACAACGTCGCCAGAAGCACGAAACAACGATCACCGAACACCCCAATTGGGCCCCCGGGGACAGCCGCGACTTCGCGAGGGTCGACAATTTCGGCACGTGCAAGGCGAGCCATGGCGTGATTCCCAGGTTTTTGGTGCCAACGCTGATGAGGATACGCACGTTCAGTATCGTATCAAGCGGGTTGGGGGAGAAAATCAGGGGGGAAGTTAAAGGGGACATTCTACTTTCCCCCAATAAGTAGAATGTCCCCTTTAACTTCGCTCGGGGTGGACCATTGCCATTCATTGTTGTGCCGTTGCCAGTTTAGAAAGCTAAGCGAAATCTGGAGATGTTGTGTCTACAGCAGAATCAATTATCGAATACCATCGTGATGCTGTTGCTGTGAAACTCCCTAAGAATGTGCGAGTACTTACGGACGTTCCACATCTTCTTGTAACTTCTCGCAAACAGGACCGAAGTGTTTGCCTTGAGTTGGACCCTCTTGAAACCGTTTGGACTGCTTACCACCAATTGGCTACTGGACCGATCGGAAAGAATGATCTTCTCGACTCGATAATCGTTAGATCAGGTCCAACAATACGTCCGTATCCTGGTTTAGAACGAATCGTTGAACACCGGCTCAAAACGGGAGCAAGCGTTTCTTTCGCATGGCTGCTACTGCTAAACGCGAACGGAAAACGAGCCATTTGTCAAGTTCAAGACTCATGCGCATTTGAAGAACGGCGAGAATTTTGGGAGTCGGTTGTTTATTCGCTGGAAATCGCAGCGTCCGAATAAGCCGCACTGTACAAACCAAATGCCAACCTAAACAACCCCGCCAGAAGCGCGAAACGACGATCACCGAACACCCCAATTGCGAAAAGAAAACCCCGAAATCACCACAACTGGGGAACACCTGTGGGGACAGTCGGGAACACCTGTGGGCACCTGTGGGGACTGGGCACCTGTGGGGACAGTCAACTCCAGCGGGGGGCGAGCGTCAGACAGACGTAAGCGACCATCCGCCTCGCGCTTATCGTCTTACGCCCTTGGCCAAATTTTGTTGTAGAAATTGGCCGCGCGGTGTGGTAGAACGGGGGCATGTGTACATGTGTTCATAGTCCTGCAACAGACAAGCCCGAGAGTGGCACCCGGCGGGTCGGTCGTTGGTCCCATAACAATAGGGAGTTTTTATTTTGGCGCTTCTCGTGAAAAAGGGCCGACAGAATGGGGTTCATTTTGTCGCATTGCGCTGGCGATTTGCCCAACAAAACAAGTGGTTTGCTGGACCGCGAAGCGACAGAATGCGTGCTATTTTGTCGCATGAAATCGTTTTCTCGAAGAAAGCGACAAAACGACAAAACGGGTGTGGTAGAACGGGCGTACTGAAAAATGTGTTCAATACGCTGCACTGGACAAGCCAGACAGTCGCTCCCGGCACCTCAACCCTTTCCTCTAGACTCTCCCCACTCGACTCCCCAAAATGGGTTTTGTCCAAAATGTCACCAACTGGTCAGTCAAAACCCAGGTACGAAATTCACGGGCGATGTTTGAAATCGACTGGAAAAAAGGGGTTTTAAGAATTTTCGAGCGAGACAAAATTCGGGGTTTTGTCCCCTCCAATCGTGTTGGCTGTTTCGGGGACAAAACGGTCAGAACCGAGGCAGTCGCCCGACTCAATTCAGACTAACAATCCAGATACGTCACGCTCACAAAATCTCTCGCAGCACCTGTTGACGATAGTTGAAAATCGCCTCGACATCGCGGCGGACAATCAGGTTGTGAATGAGTGCTCCGCCCGGGACGCGATATTCCACGCGGTCTTTCACCAACGTGCCGGTGTCGGTCGGCTCGAACGTGTGCAGATGATACCACCGGCGATAAGGCCCACGGAGCTGGTTATCGACAAAACGATAAGGGGGTTCCCACTCGGCGATTTCGGTCCGCCAACGCAATGGAAAACCCCGCAGTTTCAGACGATAGTCGATGAGCGTGCCTCGCTCCATTTTGATTGGTGGTGGTGTCACCACATGAAAGTTCAGCAGGGGGGGTGTGAGACGCTGGAGGTTCATCGCGTCGGCGAAGAACTCGAACACCTCGTCTATGGGACGTTCGAGGTGGCACTCGGCGCGGAGGACGTAAGCGCCACGCTGGTGGGGGTCATTGGTGATTTCGATCATGGCCGACACGACAGGAGCAGAATGAACGACCTACTCTAGGGCCAGTCCCTCTGCTTCGACCACTAACAAATCGCCCAACAATTGTGCCTTGCCAACAATCGCGAGTCTTTGGCCCGGCTTCAGGTTCCACGACTTGAGTAACCGGTCGGCCCGGTAGGGATAGACTTCCCCCGTGTCGTCGGAAAAGGTGACCATCGCGACACCGTCGCGATTCTGTTCGGCATGGCTCGCACAGAACGCACAGACCTCGTTGGGGTCGCTATGACTATGTTTGGCCGACTCGGCCGCCACGGTATCGTCGACAAGAAACAGCCTCGCGCTGTCGGACATGAAAGGAAACTCGGTATAGCTGGGGTCGTCGCCCCAGGGGTTCGGCATTCCGCCGAGGGTGCCAACGACAGTGACCGGAGCCTCGGACACCTCTCCCGCGGCCAGCTTCGCACGCAGCTCTTTGACGCTGATTCCGCTTGCGTGCTCAGCCAATTGAAACTGGGTCGAAGCCGCCTCGACAATTTCGCGGGGGACCGTCGGCCTTGAATCGCAACCAACGACAAAGACAAGCAGAAACAGTGGCAAGAAACGCATCGATGAATGATCCGAAAATGAAAGTGAACTTTCGCTACCAAATTGGTGGTAACGTTGGTGCTGGAATTGTAGCAGCAATCCTCTTGTGGGCGAGTTTGGCCAAATTCTGGCGGGAATCGAAAGTCTTGTATTTTGCTAGCAATTCGCGATTTTCGTCTTGCTTCAACCATACAATGCTGCGGATAATCGACACTTCGGGTGGGAGTAGGCAAGGCGGGGACACAGTCGTCCCTTGTCGCCATTGCTGCTCTTGCACTTGTTGCAGGCAATTACTCGTTTCCAGGGAAGGAAAGAGTCAGGTAATTATGATGCATCGAAGATTCGCGTCTACGGCGATGCTGCTGGCTGTGGTCGGTCTAGTCACGGCTTCCAGCGCCCTCGCCCAGTCGGTAACCAACATCTCGGGCACACTACCCGCGCTGGTTGCCGAACTTACCAGCCACGACTATTTTTTGCGTGGTCCTCACAGCGATCCGCGTCCTTACGTTAGCCCTCAGCCGGCGTTGGGACTGATGTTTCGCGCCGCCAAGTTGCTCGACTGCGGCCAAGTTGACGAAGCAGCCAAGCTGGCGAGTGGTGCTGGTTACGAGGTTGTTCGCTTTGTCGATCGCGAAACTCGCGAGGAGTATCTGGTGCTCCGCGAAGATCTTAAATCGGTTCAGCAGGTCCGCGGTTGGGGAGCTTATGTACTGAATCCCGCGAGCGAAATCCCCGCCATTGTCGAAGTTCCCCATCCGCTTGACGACGCAAACACGGCCAAGGTCGGCGCGATGGTGTTTGCGAATGGAGCGCGTGGATTGTTGCTCGCCGGTGCGCAACGCGACAAAGCCGATGTGCCCGATCTGATTGATAGCATTTTTCATCAAGTGCATGTCGCGTGGACCGGTCCGTGGGGCAAAGTCGCCGCGTGGCAGATTCACGGTTTCGCCATCGAAAAGCATCGCTTTCCCGAAAACGCTAAGGCGGTTCTCTCGACCGGCAGTGGCGAAGTGATCAACGAGATTGTCACGCTCAACAATCAACTCACCGAGCGCGGTATCGATGGCTATGCGTTCAATCGATTGAAAGCCGAAGACGAAGTCAACCAGCTTATCAACAATGGTCAGCCGGGGGTGAGATTCACGTCGCTGGCGGCGACCAAAAACGAACAAGGTCGCCATCTGCGAAGCATTGGTGGAGCGTTCGTTCATGTCGAACTCGAACGCGCGATCCGCAACGATGAAACACAACGGCAAATTGCCGCCGATGCGATCGCCAAGAGCATCTCAGAGACCACCACCATTGCAAACGCCCAACCCAGAGCAGCATCCCCAACTACACCGGCCCGCGAAGCACGTCGCCGCACAACAGGCCGCAAACCGGCTTAGCGATAACTGGTCGACTGTCTCTCGCCGATTCGCTAACGTCACGTTCATGCCCGAATCAGAAACCACACTCCGCGACAACCTCGCCTTGGCGCGCACCGATCTCGCGAACGAGCGAACATTGCTCGCCTACGCGCGCACGGCCATCATGCTGATCTCCTCGGGCGGGGCCGTGATCAAATTGTTTGGCGACGAACGCAACTGGCTGATCGCTGGTTGGTCGCTGGTGGTAGTAGGAATTGTCGTCGCACTGTTCGGGACGATTCGCTTTCGGCGGATGCGTCGCCAGTGGCGTTAACTCGAATTAGTTCGCGACGACGACGAGACGTAGCTCGTCGGCTAGCGCCGGTATTTCAGGGCGTTGTGCAGACTCATTTAGCTATCACCTCGTTTAACCACCCGCTGTGAATTCGTCCCTTAACCACGCCGAAGCCTCGTTCCAAGCGTCGGCCGCTTTCTCGAAGTCGACTTCCATCGCATTCACTGTCGCGGGAGTTTCAACTTGGGCTGCGGCTGTCGTGTCGGAGTGAAGTGGGATTTGGGCGCTTGGCCCCGCGGCGAGGCGGCCTTCGACCTCAGCCGTGAGCAGCCAAGCGGCGAGGCGTTTGGCGTTCTGCTCGTGGGGCGATCCTTTGATGACCGCGAGCGTGTTGGGAATGAATAGTGTGCCAACTTCTCCTTCACCTTGGTCAGGGTAAACGATCGCCACTGGCGCGCCGGCGGCGACTTCGACCATCGCGTCGTCGGTGTCAGTCAGTCCGAAATCGAGTTCGCCATTTGCCACGGCGCGGGCGACTTGGCGATTGCCCGACATGATGCGAGCGTTACGTTTGATGCCTGCAAAGAACTCCTTCGCCTCGTCGTCGCCCCAGGTGGCGAACAAACAAGCGGCATGCGTCGCCGTGGTGCCAAACAAAGGTTTCGCGATGCCAACTCGGTCGTACCATTGCACATCTCTCAGGTCGCGAATCGAGGTGGGTCGCCGCGCCTCGGCAACGCGATTGGTATTAACAATCAGCACCCTCGCGCGGGCGGCGAAGCCAAACCAGCGGCCATCGGCCGAGCGAAACTGCGGCGGGTAATTGGCGCCGTCGGGCGGATCGAACTCGGCCAACAGGCCCGCGCGGTCGAGTCTGAGCGTGTGCAGAATCTCGTTGTTCCAGAACAAATCGCAACGCGGAGTCTTGGCCTCTGCCAGAATCGCCTCGGCAAGTCCCACCGTTTTGGTCGACTCGGTATCGAGCTTCGTCAGGACTTCGATGCCCGTTTGCTTTGAAAATTCATCGAGCAAAGGACGCGAGAATTCATCGTCGAGCGCACAATAGACGGTAACACGCTCGGGTTCGCGTTTGCCACAGCCGGTCAACACGCACAAAGTGAGTACCAACGCGGGAGCGAAGATCAATCGAAACGTATTCATATTGTTTAATGTTGTGGTTATCGTAGGGAAAGTTAACTGACAATTGTCAACTGACAACTGAGTGACATGCGAATCGTTTTCTTAGGAACCACCGGCTTTCACCCCACCGAACGGCGGCAGACGGCTTGTTTGATGATACCGGAACTTGGGCTCGTGCTCGACGCCGGGACCGGAATCTATCGGCTGGCCGACTATCTCGCCACCGACCGGCTCGAAATTTGTCTCTCGCACGCTCACCTCGATCATGTGATTGGGTTGACTTATCTGGTCGAATCGATGGGGGTCAACGCCGACGATCGAGTGACGGTTCACGCGACAGCCGAAGCGCTCGGTGCCGTGCGCGATCATCTGTTTGCCGAGGCCCTGTTTCCGGTGGCGCCACCGTTTCGATTTGCCGAATATAGCGCGGGAGAAACGATTAGCGGTGCCCGCTTAACGACCTTTCCGCTCGCTCATCCGGGCGGTTCGACAGGCATGAGGTTCGATTGGCCCGGCCGCTCTCTCGCCTACGTGACCGACACGACCGCCAGCCCGGCGGCCGATTACATCGAACAGATTCGTGGTGTCGACTTGCTCGTGCATGAAGCAAATTTCCCCGCAGGTCACGCCCACATGGCAAACGTCACGGGACACAGTTGCCTCGACCAAGTCGCGCTCGTCGCGCGAGCCGCCGGCGTGGGGCGACTGGTACTCGTTCACGGCGATGCATTGCTGTCGCGTCACAGCGATTTCGATCTTACGAATGCGCGGGCTGTGTTCGTGAACACGAGTTGGGCAGCCGATGGCGACGAGATTGAGCTCTGAATCCGCGTTGCTGTCAAGCTTTAGCGACTGTAGCGATTGTCGCGTGCGATGGCCAAGCGATGTTGTTTTTTTGCCACCAATTGGCTGTTGATCGCCTTGCTATCACGCGAAGTGTCGCCTCACAATTAAGGGTGGTTTAATTTTTCTCGTCGCTACAAGTCGAATACCACTTGAGTTTTTTTCGACTGCTAGCGGCAATAACGAAAAAAACTATTTGCCGGGCGACCAATTGCACGGCACACTTGGCTAGGCGACATCCGACAGGCGGATGGATGCCCGATTGCAAACCCATTCGTCCCGTTCAGTTAAAACCATGAAACCAAACACTCTTCTTTCGGTTGCCCTCGCAACACTGTTTGTGTGTCCGCCTGTGGTCTCGGCCCAGGAGCCCTGTGGCTGTGCTCCCGCGATGCGCACAGTCTGTCAAACCATATATGAAGAGCGCGAAGTGACCGGCACGCGCACCGTTTGCGAAACGGCTTATGAAGAACGCCAAGTCACGCGCCAGGTGCCCGTCTTCGAAACCCAGCAGCGCGAGCGTCGCTTCACAGTCATGCGACCGGTCCGCGAGACCTCGGTTCGCGAAGAACGCTTCACGGTCATGCGACAGGTCGTTGAGACGCAAATGCGTGACGCGAGCTACGACCAAGTTCGCAACGTGGTCGAAACACAAACCCGCGAAGAACGCTTCACCGTGCAAAAACCAGTTTACGAAACACAGGTCCGCCGCGAGTCGTTTGTCGTGCAGCGCCCGGTGACCGAAACGATCGAACAAGAACGTTGCCACACGGTAATGCGTCCCGTCACGACGTTTCAAACACAAACGGTCGACCAAGGCTGTTTTGTCGATGCCGTGACCGGCGTCACGCCCGCAGAGACATCGCGGCCACGACTCAGGTGGATACCGCCGACACAGTCAGTCAATCCCGCCACGGGTCAAATCGTCACCCAGCGACCCGGTTTGGGCTGGGTGCAAACGACGACTCCCGCGCAACCAGTGATGCAGCGAGTTTGGAAGCCCAATCTCGTGGCTGTGCAAGTGCCAGTCACGCAGATGGTTCCCGAACAGGTCACCGAGCGCGTCCCGGTGCAGGTCACGCGCATGGTCGCCGAGACGGCGTTTCGCGAAGTTCCTGTGCAAACTGTCCGGATGGTGACCGAAGAGTGCGTACGGCAAGTTCCCGTGCAAGTTTGTCGCCAAGTCACCGAACGTATCGAGCGGCAGGTGCCGGTACAGGTTTGCCGGTTGGTTCCCGAGGAACAAGTTCGCCAAGTGCCAGTCGTGACTTGTAAGATGGTTCCCGAAGAAAGAGTGGAACAGTACCAAGTGCAGGTCTGCCGGATGGTCGAGAAGCAAGAAACCGTTCGCGTTCCGCACACGGTCCAAAAGCAAGTCCCGTTCACTTATACGGTGCGGGTGCCACGAACGGTGCTAGTGCAGATTCCTTGCGAAGGATAGTCGTCGGGACCGAGTTCCCCCGTCGTTTCGCACGATTTCGCCGCGATAGCAAGGCTCGCCGGCGGTTTGTCGATTTCGTCGGCATCGAGCTCGACTGCCGATCAGACTCACGATGCGGCTGTGTGCATCTGCCTTGAGCCGCCAGGAAGGCGGCGTCAAAACAACGGCTGAAAGCCGATGTTTTGCGAGGCGCGAGCCGCTAGCTGCGAACCTGTCGAGGTTGAAAAACGCCACGAATGCGTTTTTCAACGGGCTGTTAGCCGAAGATCTACTTTGGCCCCAAAACTTGGTGGTCGGGACGAATCCCTGGGGTTCGAATTGATCGATTTCTGCTGCCGACTTACGTAGCCATTGCCGTTTAGGTAGATTGGTGTAGGCCAAGGTGGTCCAGCGAATCGGTTCAATAAAAGGGAGTTACGCGTGTTTGTCAGCGCTTCGACCGAGTGTTTTCCGCATCTCAAAGGCAAGGAAGCCCTCCAGCAACTTGTCGACCTCGAGTATTCGTGTGTCGAACTCGCCCTCCACGAAGAGGGGGGCTGGCTCAAGCCTTCGGCAGTGCTGGCCGATTTCGAGCGGGCGGTTAACGTCTGTCGCGACACCCATCGCCTCGAAGTCACGGCGCTGAGCATCGACATCACCGCCACCGGCGACAAGTATTACCAGCAATTCGCCGCCTGTTGCAAACTCGCCAAGGCGGTCAAGGTGGTGACGATGGTCGTCCCCTCGTCGGAACTCGGCACCCCATTCAATGAAGAGATCGAGCGTCTGAAAGACATGGTCGCGCTCGCCTCGCTCGAAGGTGCGGTCGTCGGCATGAAAAGCACCGTCGGCCGCATGTCGCAAGATCCCGACACGGCCGCTGTGATCTGCGACAACGTTAAAGGCCTCGGCATGACACTCGACCCGAGCCACTACATCGCCGGCCCCAACCAGGGCCGCTCTTTCGACCGGCTCTACAAGTACGTCGTCCACACCCACCTCCGCGACACCACACCAACCACCCTGCAAGTCCGCGTCGGCCAAGGCGAGGTCGACTACGCCCGCATTATCGCCCAGCTCCAAAAAGTCGGCTACAACCGCGCCCTCGGCGTTCACATGCCGCCGCTCGAAGACATCGACCACGGGGTCGAGATGCGCAAGATTCGGTTGTTGCTCGACAGTATGCTGTAGCAATCTGGCTCGGTCCGCCTGAATCTATTTGCCAAGATCGGCAAGCGTCCAGCGAATAGACGCCAGAATTCCATTTTCCGCTGAGCCCAATCGCTCAACGGAGGAAAACTCTGCCGGGTACCAAGATTTTCGTCAGAAAAACTCTACCGACGCGTTGTTTTGGAATTCGGCCTATTCACTCAGACTTGGCGATCACCGACGCCAATTCTGCTTATTGTCGTCGTCGGTGGCATCGCCGCCTACTACATAGTACGCTACCAATTCACTTGCAGGACGAAGCAGCTTTTCTTGGTTTCAGCAAACGCTGTTCGGTTGACACGGAAAAACCTTAGGCTTGCTCTGGCAAGCCAAGCCTGTCGTAGATTGTGTTGACCTGATGCCCCGCCTGCATTTCAAAGATGCGGACAATTTCGGCGGGGTCGTCTTTCCGCCGTTTTTTCATCGCTTCTCCGATCGGATCGCCCACCTTAGGATAACCGGGAACCGGGATTTCTTCGCCCTGCTCGTCTTTGACCTTATCGGAGCCAAGTTCTCGTGAATAATACGGTACTTCTCCCTTGCGAAGGGCATCGTAAACGCCCTTGGTGTAGAGCAGATTCTTGATGGTCGATAAGGGCGTGGAAGTGGTTCCCTTTGCTGTATGAAGCACACTCTTTTCCTTGTTGGCGTCGTCTTCCTCCAAGTCCTTGTAATCCCTCAGGTCGTCGTCGAGCATCTTCCTCCACTTCGTGAGGTTGTCGTAGTCTTTGGCCTTGTCGATAAAGACCTTCCTGAAAATATTAGTCGCGATTGGCACAGTCCGAGTCGTCTGCTTGGCGAGTTCTTTTTCGAGCGCTTCGAGATCGCTTTTGTTTTTCTTGTCAGCCATCTTACTAATGACTTGCTCAAATCGCTGCTTCATTGCCTGTTTGACATCCGCCAATTTGGGGAGTTCAGTAAGCTGTTGCTTTGCGGCCAACTTCTGCAGTTCGGGAAACACACCTTGGAAAAATGCCTTCCCCCAGAGCTGTTCCATAAATCCACCATCGGCAATGCCAGGCGATTTGCCTTTGGCGTCGACCATCGCAAACACGCCGGTGGTCGCTTCCATGTCGATGATCTGTACGCCAGACGACTTGACCAGCACGTTTTCTTGATGCACGTCGTCGAAGCCAACGTAATAGGCCATCGCCATGTTAGCCGCCATTTCAACGAAGATGCCCTTCACGTCGTCGGGAGTTTTGGCGCCCCCGCCGGTATCGACAAATTCCATGTAGCCGTACCCAGCATCCTTGGGCGGCTTGTTGTTGGTTTTCATTGCGACGACATTGTATGTCGAGATCCCGCCCAATTTGGCGGCCACGCCGTCGCTGCCGAACAACAGGCTATCGACCGCTAAGCTGCTTGGCTTGTAAACAACTTTCTTTTCTTTGCCCTGATTGTCGACGTAGCGGACAAACAGCACCTGCTTGCCACCCTTGTGGAAGTCGGAGCCAGTAAATTCGATGCCCTTCAGGACCGCACCCTTCGGAAGGAGTCCGGCGTTTTCCAGCTCCGCTTGGTCGTTTGCCAACGTGCCGAGTACGGTTGTCTTGACATAATTGACGGCTTCTTCCCAAATCGACCCCGCGAACACGCCGTCGCCGCCGACATCGGTGGCTTGAGCGATCGTCTGGACGAGTTTGCCCACGTTGTCGATCGGTACGCCGAGCTTGCCAAGTTCCGTCAGCACGCTCTTGATGAAATCCTGTTTGTTCTTGGTGAGTTCGACCTTGCGGCCGTCCTTGTCGGTAAACGGAACAAAGTCCTTGCCGTCGGCTCCGCGGACGATGAGCGTCCCGTCGGGCAGCTTGCCAAGCCGCATGTCGCCGACTGTGTCTTCTTCGACCATGACCTTGGCAAGGTCCGCTTGCAGTAACTTCAGCGCGGCATCGTAACGCTTTTTCTTGCCTTTCGACAAACCATTAATGGCGTTATTGACCTTGTCGAGATTATCTTGTGTGGTCGTAGTTTTGAGCTTGTCGAGTGCGGTCACGATGGGAGCGAGGGACGTCTGCGTTTGGAACCAGTGCGCAGCCTTCTCCCAACGCGGGCCCCAATATTTTTCATCGGCTTTGAGCCGGAAGGCTTGCTTAAAGGCTTCAATTTCTTCGGGTGTTGGCATGTTCGTCTAGTTCCGGCAAGTGAGTGCGAGTTGATTTTTTGGGAAGTACCAATCCGCCTTATTTGGCTGCGAATTTTGGCTTGCGATTGGTGTGAATGCATCTAGCTGCTGGCAAGCGTCACACCTTGGCCATCGGCCGCAGAGCGTCTTCCAGCGCATCGAACGCCGGCATAAGACTGTTTTGGATACTGACATTGACGCCAAACGGATTGTTGTCGACCGCGCGAACCCTTTCGCTGGTCGAGAGGTGTTCGCGGAAATCGGCGACAGCCTGCAGTGCCTTGCTGGCGGCGATCGATCGCGCGTCATCACTGCTGTCATCAACATTGCGAATCGCAGCCATCAGCGGCACCTTATGATTGCCGGTCAGGGCGTTGAGTCCGAACTCGGCGATCTCGATCAACTCTTCGTCCGCGCTGTCGAATGTCTTGAGGGCTTGCTGCAGCTGGGTGATCTGTCCGTCGACCAATTCGCTGGCGTCTTGCCATGCCGATTTTGCGACCGGCCAGCCATCGGCCGTTGGTCGGCTTGGGCCAGCGGCCTTGAGCAGCTTTTCGGCGTCGTCGAGCAATGAGTTGGCTTGGCCAAAGCCTTGAACCTTTGCCGCCGCAGCGGCTTCGCCGGCAAGCTGCTTCGCCTTGTCACCCGCCGGCGTGCCGGCGGCACCTTTGATTTTCGGTACGAGTTGTGTCAACCTGTCGCGAAATTTGGCTGCCAGATCGACTTCCGGCGAGGGTGGCGGCGGTGGCGGTGAGCTTGGAGCCGCCGGCGCTTGCATGGCCCGTTCGATGTCGTCGAGCGTTGCCATCCCTGCGACATCGTCCCCCGCCGCCCGTTGGGCTTGCGCTTGCTTGAGTAGCGTCGCCAACCTCGTGC
>JBGSWC010000096.1:0-4656 GCA_041752635.1 Pirellulales bacterium
AAGGAGGCCGCACCCATCTGGTAAGCCCCGCCATGGCCGCCGCCGCCGCGATTGAAGGGTGCTTTGTGGATGTGCGGGAGTGGAGTTGATTTTGAACCGCTAAGGTCGCAAAGAGCGCTAGGAATTAGCCACAGATGAACAAAGATAAACGCGGATAGAAATGATATGGGCCGAATTGTTGCACAAGTGACCGTTGATAATCCCTTTGACGACGGAAAGCGTATGGTGTTCGATGCCATGGTCGATGCAATGGTCGATACCGGTGCGGGTTATCTGACGTTGCCTACCGCATGGATGGATCGATTTGGGACGTTTCGTCGGTCAGAAATCGTAGAATTGCAACTTGCCGATCATTCAACATTGCAAGGAACGCTTTGTGGACCGGCATTCATTGAAATTGAAGGCTTTCGGGGGATTTTCAACGAAGTTCTCTTCATCGACATGCAGGATACCGATGGTTCGTACCAACCGCTGATTGGCTATTTGCCCCTCGAACAAAGCCAAGCCGCCGTCGATAAGCTTGGTCACCGACTCGTTCACGTCCAATACATCGACCTCAAACAACTTGCCACTAAAAACCGACAACTGATAACTGACAACTGAAAACTACTCACTAATAGCTGACCGCTGAAAGCTGAAAGCTCTAAAAAATGAAAAGCTTCACCACCCACACCGGCATCGTCGCCACGATGGACCGCGCAAACGTCGATACCGATCAAATCATCCCCAAGCAGTTCCTCAAGCGGATCGAGCGGACCGGGTTCGGGCAATTTTTGTTCTTCGATTGGCGATTCAAGGACGACGGGTCGCCCGATCTGACTTTCGAACTCAACCAGCCCGAGGTAGCCGGCGCGAGTGTGCTGGTTGCGCGGCGGAACTTTGGCAGTGGATCGAGCCGCGAACATGCGCCCTGGGCGCTCGACGACTATGGCTTTCGGGTGATCATCGCGCCGAGCTTTGCTGACATCTTCTACAACAACTGTTTCAAGAACGGCATGCTGCCGATTGTGCTGAGCGAAGCGCAGGTTGAAGACCTGTTCCAGCGCGCGGCGGCCACCGCCGCCTACAAGCTGACCGCCGACCTCGACAAGCAAACGCTCAGCGACGACGCAGGGCTGGCGATTTCGTTCGAGATCGATCCCTTCCGCAAACATTGCCTCTTGAACGGGCTCGACGATATCGGGCTCACGCTGGCCCACGAAGACAAAATTGCCACCTACGAGGCCGCCCACGGCATCGCCGCGATGTAGGTAGCAAATACCTTGCTACCTTGCATCAATCCGCCCTCAGGTCGCACAATAGTGAAAAATTCCACTTCACTCGACCATCGGGGGCCATCGTGCGAATTCGCTTGCTCATCGTCGCCATCGTTCTGTTTGCTATTCCACAAGCCTATGGCCAAGACGCCGAGGGCGAGCCGACACCGGCAGAAGCAGCGCCGGCAGCCGAGGAGGGAACCGACGAGAATCGAGAAGAGCCAACTGAGCCAGAAAGCGCCGACGCAAAAAAGCCTGCTGAGGAAAGTTCTAACGAAGAAGATTCTGACGAGAGTAAACCAGAGGCCGACAAACCAACGGCTGAGTCAACTTCGACCGTCGAAGCCGTGCTTGAAGGTGTGACTGCCGAGGTTGTTTGCGAAGGACTGACCAACCCCAGCGGCCTCGCCGTGCGTCCGGGGGCGAGTAACGAACGGGCCGAATTGTTCATTGCCGACAGCGGGGCGTTTCGCATCGTGCGATACGAAACTGATAAGCCTGGCGAAGTGGCTGATGTGGTGACTGAGTTCCCGCAGAGTACTTACGGCAACGGCCCCGAGTACGCGATCGGTCCGCTGGGACTAGAGTTCCTCAATCGCAAGACGCTGCTCGTCGGGGGTGGCGGACTTGCCGACGGTGAAGAATTGCTGAGGGTCTACCAGATCGATGACGACAAGCTACCGATCAAAGCCGACGCGATGAAAGAATCGCTGGGACCGATCCCGAAGGGAGACGCGTCGAGTTCCGGCGAAGGCAATTTTTACGCGATCGCGCGTAACGACGATGGCGTGTTCGTCACCGCCAACGGCGACGACGAGTTCTGCTGGGTGCTGCGTGCCGAGGTGAAGGCAGGCAAACTCGGAAAGCTCACCCCGTTCATTGCCACCAAAAAAGCGACCGGCGTGAACGCCCCCTGTGGTGCCGCCTTCAGTGCGAAGGGCTATTTGGTGATCGGGCAGATGGGCACCATCACCGAACCTGGCGATAGCCTGCTGACGTTTTACAATCCATACGATGCCGAAGCTGAGCCTGCGCTCAACCTGACCACCGAACTCAATGATATTCTCTACTTGACCTATAGCCCGACGACGGGCGATTTGTATGTGGCCGACTTCTCGTGGGTCGATCCCGATAAAGGGGGCATCTATCGTATTGATGCCGTGGTCGACAAAGAGACGGGCACGATGAGTTGCAAGCCAACGCTGGTGGCCAAAGTCACAAAGCCGACGGCGCTGGCCTTCACACCCGACGGCAACTTGTGGTGTACTGCGTTCGGCAAGACCGAAGGCCCGGCCGACCCGACGGGCGTGCTGATCAAGCTGACCGGTGCCGACGGCAAACCTTTGTAGTTTTTAAATCGCCAAGGATGGCAACGAACGCAAGTTCGTAGTGTCCGCATTCATGCGGTCAGTTGGCCAACGGCTGCATTAACCCTAACCCACCCGATGAATCGGGTTACTACCAACAAGATGCCCACTCGACGCGAAAAGATTGAAGCGATGCTGGTCGATGATCCGACCGATGTGTTTTTGCGCTACACGCTCGCATTGGAGCTCGACAAAGCGGGTGATCACGACGATAGTCTGGCCAAACTGACCGAGCTAATCGAAGAGAACCCGCCCTACGTGCCCGCTTTTTTCATGGCGGGCCAGCAACTCGCGCGGCTTGGTCGAACCAACAAGGCTCGCGATGTGCTTCGCGTCGGCATCGACGCCGCCCGCGAACAGGGGGACAGCCACGCGGCTGGTGAGATGAGCGAGTTTTTGGCTTCGCTGGGGGCGCTGGGGGAGTAGAATCAAGAATTGTAAGGGAGTTAGCGGACAATGGATACAATTTACATTGAAACATCCATCGTCAGCTATCTTCGCGTCGTTCCCAGCTCGAACATCAAAACACTGAACAAGCAAGCGGCGACGAAGGAGTGGTGGTCGGTACATCGTAATCGATTCGAACTGCGAACTTCGCAGTGCGTTGTCGACGAAGCCAGTGTCGGCAACCCAGCGCTGGCAGACGAGCGGATTGCTGATCTTTCCGGAATTTCATTGGTTGAACTGAGCACCGAGATCGACGACCTCGCTGCAGAAATCATCGCGCGGGCGATTCTTCCCACGACGGCGATCGTCGACGCCTTGCATATTGCAGCGACAGTTATCCACCGTATGAACTTTTACTGACCTGGAATTGCACTCATATCGCAAACCCCATGATTCTCCCGCGTGTGTTCCGCGTGATTGACGACTTCAACTACCCATTTCCGGTCATTTGCACACCCCAAGACATGCTCGATTGGTATTCCAATGGCGACTGAGACCGACCCTATTATCGAAGAGATTCATGCCGTCCGGCGGAAGATTGCGGAGCGATTCGAATTCGACGTACATCGAATCTCTGAAGACGCGAAAATTCGTCAGTTAGCTTCAGGACGGAAGGTCGTCGATTTAGCAGCGAGGGAGTCGACCGCAGATCGTCCGAAAGTTGAATAGGCAATGATTACCGTTTCGCGGCGGGGGAGATGAGCGAGTTTTTGGCTTCGCTGGGGGCGCTGGGGGAGTAGAACTGGGCTGCCGCACTGAATGAATGTTACTCAGATGAGCGATATATAGACACGTCGGTCGTTGGACCCTCGCGAAGCCAACACCTGAATGACCAGAAGCGCTCTCAATTGCTCGTCGACTATTCCATTCACAGCGTCAACACCCCCATATGAAACGCTGCGGCGTGTCCGATTCTGATAACATGAGGGATACGATCGGGATGGATCGCATGCGCCGCTGTGACTGCCGCGTTGTAAGTCGACTCGACGAAATAATCTCCCGATTCTGGCTCGATAGCTACAAAGCGATCGCGGTCAGTCGCTTCAAGACGTTCGCGAAGTTCTTCGTTATAGAGCTTCTTTGCCGCCTTGATGATGCGGCTCGTTTCGGCGGAAACCATGACGCGATGCTCCGGGACTCGATTATTGGACGACGGGCCCTCAATTGTAGACAACCGAAGTAACAACCGGCAAACTCACTTCCCACAAGCCGAGGCGACTGCGCACCCACTGCAACTAGCGCATCCCCCCTGCCCTGCGGCCTCTTCGGTGCCGCAACCGGGACCGCAGCCTTCGAGCAGCGTAGTGGTGAACTGTTTGAACTCGACCGCTGCTTCGTAGGCTTCGGTCAGCTCGGCCGTGAGCGCTTCGACTTCTGGTGGCACTTCGCCCAAGAAGTAAAAATAGACGCGGCGACCATCGAGCAGGTGTTCGACATCGAGCAGCACCGCACCGCTCGCATGCTTGGCGAGTAGCTGAGTGCAAGCATCGAGCGCCTCGTCGCGGCGACGGTCGAGGCGTTCGGCGAGCAGGTTGTCTTCGACCGTCACGGCCCGCAAGATTTCGCCATCGGCTTCAGCGACCGTT
>JBGSWC010000097.1:0-3183 GCA_041752635.1 Pirellulales bacterium
CGAACTCCGTGAGTCGCCGCAACTTGTTGCTTTGAAATCAGTTATCGCTACCCGTTCGCGACAACGATGGATCGTTGTCCCTCAAACCCGGCAAAAGAATTCAGAACCGACCGGGCGGGGTGCCTGACAAATTTCTCTGGCAACACCCTTCTGATGGGCTTTTCGGAATGACAATCGAGATCGCCTCGACACAGGGTTGCTGTCAACAATAACCCCGAAGGGGTGTCGCTAACTTAGCCCGGGGTGGAGCGGCTTTGCCGCGTAACCCCGGGGACAATAAGTTAACAATGAGAAAAACCCCACAGGGGTGGCCCTAACAATGGGACGCCTGATGAGGGCCACCCCTGCGGGGTTCTCGTTCATCGGATCGAACGAGTCCCGGGGTTGCGCGGCGGCGCCGCTCCACCCCGGGCTGGAATAGGGCCGCCCCCTTGGGGCTCGCCAGAGAGATTGGTCAGACACCCGGGCGGGTCATCCGCTGGCAGGAACGAGCTTGAAAAGCATCGCGTCTGGATTCCCGCCCCCGCCTTCGCGACGACAGGCTCTGCGCGGGAATAACGATCGATAGCAGACGTTGCGTTGGTTCAGTTCAATGGCCAAAAATCGTTGTAGAAATCGGCCGCGCGGTAGCTTACATTCGGGGTACTTCGCAAGCCTCTTGGCGTGAGGGAATGTGTTTCGGACGTGTGACGGGCGGAGGCAGGACGACTGAGTGTCGAATGATTTGTTGGCGGCCGAAAGTGACGGGAATGGACGTAAATTCCCCGACTTTTGCACCTCGCGATTGCGTACCGGCCTATGAATCAAGGTGTTTTGCGAACGGGGTGGGTGCAAAAGTCGGCGATTTTTGCACGTCGATCGATTTTTCGGAAGCGCGACAAAATTCTCAGCAGGAAGAGCAAAGAGTGGCTTGGGCAGAGAAGGGCTTGTGCAACAAGGAGGGGACAAGTCCGCCGATCACCCAGCATGTTGGGGGACACCTCGAGCGAAGTCGGACAGACTTGCCCCCAAAGCGTGGTGCTAGTTGTCGTCGCTTTCGTGGGCGGCAGCGACCGGTTCGGCGGGGATTAGCATCGACTGTTGGGGGCGGGTGTCGATGCTGTTGGCCAGCCGTGTCCGATCGCGCCGCAACGATTCCAACACTTCGGCATCGATCGCATAACCACGCGGTAAAAATGCAAGTTTGCGGCAGCACATGGTGGCATCTCCCGAGAGTCAAAAGGCGAGCGGCAGTTGAATACCGGCGGCCTGGCGATCTCCGAGAGACCCATGGCTTTGCGTCTCCGTCTCGCGACGGATTTGCCTTGAGCAGTAGAAAGGCGTGATGAGTGACTGGATGAGGCGAGGCAGCAATGCCGCCTATTAAATTAATACGTCACATTTAGACAGGAGGCAAATTCGTTGGCGCGAATTTGACGGTTTCGCTTTCAGCGGTCAGCACTCAGCTATCGCCGGGAAACGTTCGCTTTGTGAACGAATACGCAGCAAAGCTGTGGGTCTTGCTGAAAGCTGACGGCGGAATGCTCGCTAACCAACGAACTCGGGCACTACCCGTTCGGGCAGCACGCCTGCTTCGTAGCCGCGCGCGAGGAATTCGGCTACCGCTTGGCGGCCGCGGGGGCCGAAGTCGAGGGTCCAGTCGTTGACGTACATGCCAACGAATTTGTCGGCCTTTGCGTTGTCGAGATCACGGCCATATTGCAGCGCATAGTCGAGTGCCGGCTGACGATGTTTGAGACCATAGGCGATGCTTTCGTACAGCAGTCGTTGGACCTCGGCGATTGTTTCGCTGCCCAGGTCTTTGCGAATGGCGTTGGCACCCAGCGGGAGGGGCAAGCCGGTTTCGTCTTGCCACCATACGCCGAGGTCGACGATGAGCGACAAATTTTGATCGCCATAAGTGAGTTGGCCTTCGTGAATAATGAGCCCGGCGTCGATCTTGTGGCCGTTGTACTCACCCGCAACGACCGCAGGGATAATCTCGTCGAACGGCACCAACACATGGTTGAACTCGTGTCCCAGTGCGAGACGAAGCGCAAGCATCGCGCTGGTCAGTTTGCCGGGCACGGCAATCGTGCCCTTCCCGACTTCGGCGAGCGATTGCTTTTGTTTGGCGACGACCATCGGCCCGTAGCCATCGCCCATACTGGCGCCGCAAGTGCAGAGCAGGTACTTGTCTTGCAAATAGGCGTAGGCGTGCAGGCTGACGGCCGTCAGTTCGAGCTCGCCACTGAAAGCCCGCTGATTGAGTGTTTCGATATCGACCAACTCGTGGGTGAACTCGAAGTCGCCCGTGTCGATTTTGTCCTTCGCCAGGGCGTAGAACATGAAAGCATCGTCGGGGTCGGGGCTGTGGCCCACACGGATGAGTTGTTTGGTAACGGACATGGCGATCAAGTCGTGTTGAAGTCGAATAACGAAGCAGGTCGCTAAGATACCGCAAAGGTAACCAGCGTTCGAGGTGCTAACCGCAAGCGAACTGGCAAATTCACGGCTGCGGCGGGAATTATCGCGGAGGCTTGTGGGTTCGCTTTTCGCCGATCGGCACGTCGCGGAATTGCTGGTGGCATTGTGTACATTTGCCACTAATTTGAGCGAGCGAGCGACTCGCCTGTTGCTCATCGACATCATCGGCCCGAAGCACCTGTTCAAGCCGCTCTGCGGCCGTTTCAGAGTCTTCGAGTAATTGGCGGAAGTCACGACTCTCGGCCTCGACTTCGTCGGTTCGCAAGAGCTCGGTGAAATGTTCGCGGAGCATCAGCGCTTCATGAGCTGGCTCGATATCGGGGTGGTCGGCCAGAGGTTTCCAGCCCTCTTGCTCGATGGCGCGAAGGTGATCGTGCATATGTTCGATTGTGACCATTGCCTCAGCCATTGCCGCAACTTCGACGGTTGCGCGAAAATCGACATCGAGCGTGTCGAGCAGCGCGGCATCGAGTGGGTGCGCCTCACGTGTCGAGTCGAACAGCCCACGATAGTTGGGACTGGTGCCGGCTAGTTTCAGCACGGCGAGACCATCGTCGGGAGCGATCATGCCCGCAGCGATACAGGCGACGCTCGCCGCCGCGGGGCTACGATGCTTGCCGTGGTGACAATGGATGTAGATCGGTCCCGGTAGCTCGCGAACGGCTTTGGCGAGTTCGGCCACACGGGCGTCGGGGATGCCATCGTAACCGTGCGGCA
>JBGSWC010000098.1:0-5977 GCA_041752635.1 Pirellulales bacterium
CTGAAGGCGATCTTCGGGGGTCATCTTAAGAATCGGAATTTATACAACCAGCAAACCGAATCGCGATTACGCTGCTCGATTCTCAACCGTTTCACGCAACTCGGGATGCCTCAGTCTGTTTGGAATTAAGCGACAAGGCCGGTCTTTCTGTCGACTTAGAGGCATTGAAGATCGACGACTCTAAGTCAATTTATGATGCATACGATGCGGTTGATGCTTGCTTCGAAGATTTATCTACGCAAGTTGCGAAAAAGAGGACTAGAGGTATTAGACCGTAGTGCTCCGCTTTGTACAAACTGATGGCCGACGGAAAATAACCGCCCTGTACAAACCGAATGCCAACCAAAAACAACGCCCCCAGAAGCACAAAACAACGTTCACCGAACACCCCAATTGCGAAACGAAAGTCCGGAAATCACCGCAACCACGTGATTAAGAGCAGCCGAGAACGCCGCTTTGGCGGTTTTATTAACTGCCAGAAATACTTGTCAGACACTGTAAGAAATGCACCCCCCAACCACATCAACCACGATATTCCACCTTGAGATGACCAATCGCGGTGCGTTCTGTCCCAAGGCGGCGCCTTCGCAGTTTGAAGTGACAGCAGTTGAACCTGCCGATCCAGAACTTAATCGCAACTTCTATCGCATGGTCGGCTCGTCGTGGAATTGGACCGATCGATTGAAATGGTCAGACGAAGATTGGCGGCGCTACGTTCATCGCGACGCACTCACGACGTGGCTGGGTCGAACCGATGGCGAACCAGTCGGTTACTTCGAGCTAGAGTCGCAAGACGAAGGCAACGTCGAGATCGTTTACTTTGGGTTGTTGCCCGAATTTATCGGTCGCGGGCTTGGCGGCCCCTTGCTATCGGCAGCCGTCGAGTGCGCCTGGAACCTACCAGGTACCCGACGAGTATGGGTGCACACCTGCACCGACGATCACCAGCACGCACTCGACAATTACCGCAAGCGTGGATTCGAAGCCTTCAAGACCGAGCATCTTCCGAAGCAGGCCTAATACAGCATGAGTGGGCCGCGATAATCGATACAGCCAATAAAGCTGCGAACATCGCTCGGAGCGTACGGAATCGTCCCAGGGGTGTTTCGTGAATTTGTCCCGCGGTGCTCGGTCACTGGTCTATATTTGACCAGTTACTGTCTAAATTCCAGCGAACACGGTACGTCGCCGGGGGCGTATTGATCGGCTGACTGCCAGGTTCGAGGATGTTGCGATGAGCACTACGGTCCAGCCACAAGAAACAGCAAGCGCGGACGGCTATGTACGTTTGCCACTGGCTTTTTTTTGTTCGCCCCACAGACCTCGGCTTAACATCTACCAGCGGGTGAGCGTCGAGTCGAAGCCAGTCCTGCTGGCGAGTCGCAACTCGGGGCTGAGTGATTCGCAGGTCGTCGACTTGCAAAAACGCGGACAAAAGTCGGCGCTTGTCCTGCGGAGCGAAATGGAAGCTGTTTCGGAAGAGATGTTGGAATCGTTGGAGTGCATTGTCGCCGACGATTCCATTCCAGCCGAAGGCCGCTTTCTTGTGTTGCAATCGGTCATTGGCTTGGAAATCACAAGAACTTTGCGATCGAAGGATAGCAGCCGATTCGTTGCGGTCTCGCAGGATGTGGGTGGAATGATCGCGAACCTTGTGACACGCCAGCACGTTTCGCCTCAGAAACTGTTCGATGTGGCGGCTCACGACACCGCGACGTTCGTTCATATTACCAACGTGGCTGCGTATGCCGTGTTGTTGGCTGAGCAACTTGGCATTTCTGATAAGCACGAACGCCAGCAAATTGCCGTTGGTGCCATGCTGCACGACATTGGCAAGCGGAGCATTCCAAAAAGCATTTTGCAAAAGGTAGGTAAGCTCGATGCGGCCGAGCGAGAGGTCATTGAGTCGCATCCCAAACTCGGCTACGTCGAGCTATGCAAAGACCCAAATATCTCGCACGGTCAGTTGATGATGGTTTATCAACACCATGAATGGATCAACGGTGGTGGTTATCCCGTTGGCGTCTTGGCCGACGAGATTCACCCTTGGGCGAAGTTACTCGCGGTGGTCGACGTGTTTGACGCGCTCACGGCGAACCGACCTTACCGCGAAAGTATCGGGCGGTTGGAAGCGATCGAGATTCTCGCTACCGGAACGGGAACGCAATTTGACACCCAGGTGCTGAAATGCTGGATTTCAATCTTTTAGCCACCGCGCCCGACCGTTTGTGGGACGCAGCTACGGTTGTGGCAACGGTACCCGAGGCGGAAACCACCGCATCAAGCGCCCGACTCACTCAAAGTGAGGATCCACGAAAACATCGGCGTATTCCACTCGAGGGGCGGGCGATACTCGTTCACGAGAACCAGATCATTGGCGTTTATACGTGCAATCTTTCGGCCGCTGGGGTTGGCTTTTTCTGTCCATTTCAGTTGTTTCCAGCAACAGAAACTCAGTTGATTATCGACGGCATCGACCTGATGAAAATCACTGTCGAAACATGCCGACGGCTTTCGAAGAATTGCTATAAGTGCGGAGCTATTTTCAGCGAACGATCAAAGTCGCCCGGCGAACTCCGCGACATTTTTAGTAGGCTCCGTAAGTCGACCGACGAAGGGGACAAGTAGCGTCGCCGCGATGACGGATTGACACACAAAAACATAAACCTCGGCGACTGGGTCGGTCGCCGAGGTTGTGGGTTTCACGCTAGCAATTCGCCGAACTTAGTAACCGCGTTGGCAGTTAGGACAGTTCGAGACCGGGTTGCTGTAGATCGGGTAGTTGCCGTAGGAGGGGTACGACCCAGTTGGTGTTGCCGAAGCAGGAGTCGATGTGACCGGCTTCATGGCTGTAACCTTGACGGGGGCCTTGCCGTCTTCGTACTTGGCGAGCTTGTTCGACCAAGTTTCGGAATTCATCTGACCGGCGTGACGGTTGAGCACTTGGGTGCCTGTCTTGTCGATGATGGCAACATAGGGAAAAGTTTTTGCGCCAAACACTTCGGCGACGGCCTTTCCATACTTGGTGCTCGCATCGACGTGACACAACTCATACGCCGACAACGACTCGCCATCTTCGAGCAACGCAGCGGGAACGGCCTGGCCATCTTCGCTGGGATTGTCGATGACGACGATCAGCGGACGCTGATCGCTGCTACGAGTTTCGGCGAGGGCCTTGCCGTAGTCGGCTTGCCACTTTGGAGCGTCGGGGGCCGAGGCACCCACGCCCAACAGAACACAAACCGAGACAAGCGAACTCATCATATCAAAACTCCTTGTTCCAACTGGCCGAGCGCGTTGTCGTGCGATTTGCGAAAGCAATGCGGGTCGTTTCGCAGTAGCGGCCGGCAAGCGGTTGCAAGCCAACGGCGATCGAGCAAGTCGGTGGGTCTTCGGGGGGAAGGTGCTTGGCCAAACTTGTCGTGCAGCCAAGCGTTCGAGTGTGGGGCTTACCGGCGATACATGATGCGACGAACGATTGACGAAATTTTCGATAACTCAAGCGAACGCTGCATCGGGGGACAGAAGTTACCGGTTACAGAAAACATAGCAAGGGGTAAAATCCGGGGAACTATTCGGATTGCCGAGAATGGGGGACATTCGCTCCCTCAGCGAGTCGTCCAACCAGTGCAGAAGATCTTCCCTAAGTCCATTGTTAACATAAGGTTAACGCGACAGTGCGAGCCAAAAACGCATGGACCGTGAGTCAGCAGAGTAGCGAACAAAAACTTCCGTGCCAAACCAAGCCGAATTTAATTGGGTAAAATGGGGTGCTTGGGGAGACGTAAGGGGCGGGCGTTTCGGCGCTTGACAAGATGTATAAGTTGACCGTAGCCGAATTCGCAAGATTTCGGAAACCAATCAACCGGTCCCCGACGTTTTTCAACTTCGGCTGCGTCAGGCAAACGCTGCGTCAGGCAAACTAAGTCGAACCGAGCGTCAGCGGCACTTTGATCTGATTCCCGTCGCGAATCACGCTGAGCATCAATGTATCGCCTGGCTCGTGTTTGTCGATCTGTTCGAGTAAGTCGCTGTAGCCTTCGACCGGCACGCCATCGATCGCAACAATATAGTCGGCCGAGTTGCGATCCATGCGAGTTGTCTCGTAGACGATGTTGCCTTGCTTGCGACGCTCGCGGACGATGCGAAAGCCACGAAGTCCGGCCGCATCGGCCGGACCGCCGGGATTGACCTTGACGACTTTGAGCCCGCGGTCGGTCTCCATCACGGCGACGATCCCGTGATCGGGGCGCACGATTCGCCCGTTCTCGATCAGGTCGGGAATCATCTGTTTGATGCGATTGACAGGAATGGCAAAGCCGACACCCGCGCTTTGGCCGCTATTGCTGGCAATAGCGACATTCATGCCAATCATCCGCCCGCTACTGTCGATGAGTGGTCCACCGCTGTTGCCCGGGTTCATGGCAGCGTCTGTTTGGATGATCGACTTCATCGAACGCCCTTCGACTCGGCTGCCAAGGGTGCGATTCAAGCTCGAGATGATTCCGGTGGTCAGCGTACCATCGAGGCCAAACGGATTCCCCAGCACATAGGCTTGTTGACCGACGCGCAGATTATCGGAGCGACCAAGTTCGATCGGAACCAGCTCGTCGGCGGGCGCGTCGACACGCAAAATCGCGATGTCTTGCTCGGCATCGTGACCAATGACTCTCGCAGGGTAAGAATTGCTGCTAGCGAATGTGACCTCAATCTTTTGGGCACCTTCGACTACATGAAAGTTAGTTAGAATATGTCCCCGCTTATCGATTACCGAGCCGCTTCCGGAGCCTTGTCCGGGCGTGGCCGACATGAAGAATCGATCGTACTGGACGATGCTGGTGTCGATGTTCACAACGCTAGGGTTAGCCTTCTCGTAGACGCGAATGTTGGCTTGCTCTTCGGGTGAAAGCGTTGCTGGCGGGGGGGCTGCTGTGCCCGCCCCAACGGTAGTCTCGCCCGTCAAAGCCAACTGGGCAGCGGCTTTCGGCGGCCAAGCCGAGTCGCTGCCGAGCCATGCGGTGGCGGTGGCCCCAATCGTGATTCCTGTCGCAAGTATTAAACTGGTAAAGAGTTGCGTCGATTGACGTTGAGAAAGTATTCGAGACATTTGCTCCTCGCAAAGCTGTGGAATATGGAAAAATATAATGCTTCGTTCTACGGATGATGAGGCCAATTCGTTCGCTCATTGACAGCAAGGCGAAATGGTGTGGGCACCACATTTTGGTCGGCCGTTTCGTCCAGGTCAGCGACGCTGCCGGGGCAGTGGCAATGCTAGCAGTGATCGCGCGAACAGATTCTAACGATTTGTCAAAGTTTGACGATTAAGGGGTCGATACCAGTTGTGCTGAGTATTCCGGCGGCAGGTTGCGCGTTCTGCGCGGCACGACGCTGGGGTGCCTGAGTCCCGGGGGGGATGGCGGCCGATGGCCGCTTGCGAAGAACCACAACGATGTCGAATGCCAATCCCCGCTTAGCGGAACGAGCACTCGACAATAGAGACGCCCTCTGAAGTCAGGAAAGCAACGTCATGAAACGCGAAAACCGCGAACTCTTGTGCGTGTTATTGGCCATGGTGATGCTTGCCACCGGGTGCCACCCTCAGCAACCCTTCTATTTCATGGAAGATGGCGACCTCTCGCACTACGTCGACGTGGCGACTGACATCGAATTTCCCGACGTCGAGCAACCGGTGCTCGACGAAGTGACCGGTGCATTGCCACCGCTCACTCTGCGAAACAACGAAAACTACGAGATGTGGGATCTCACGCTCGAAGAAGCGACCCGAATTACCCTTGCCAATAGCCAAGTGATGCGGCAGCTCGGGGGGCGAATCGCTAGCAATGCTCCCGAAACTCTCTCGCGAACGATCGTCAACTCGGCGGCAGTGACCACCACCTTCGACCCGGCGCTCGTCGAAACGGGCAACGGTGCCAGCTACGGCTCGCAGTTCGACGGCCAAGGAGTCGAATCGGCGCTC
>JBGSWC010000099.1:0-3632 GCA_041752635.1 Pirellulales bacterium
GCCGGCTGCGATTGATCGCCCAAGCCAATGGGAATGAGCCGCAATTCGCCTTTCGGCGTGGTTGCGAAGAAATAGGACGATTGTAATCTTAGCGGTTGCCTTACCTGCTGAAATCCGTTGGAGTAACTGAGCGTGGGGGGCGTGTCGGTGAACAAGGGACGACACTCACCTGCCGCGAGTCGCAACTGCTCGGGCAAACCGCCCCCGATTTGCACAGTAACGTCGATTGGCTGTGCCGTTCGATTGTCGACGATGACCACATCGGCATTTGCCGATCCGACCAAAATCGCCGCGGCAACCAAAACCGTGAGGGCGACCAACCGGGAGGACGACGCTCCTGCGGAGCCGAACCCTGCGCAAAGACTCGGCAGGAGCCTCGCCGTCTGCTGAACAAAGGCTCGGCCGGAGCCTTGCCCACCCGCGCGTCGACCGTCGCGTAAATCGATCATGCCGCTACCTCGCCTTCGAGCATCGCTTGCAGTTCTTGCATCGCATAGACATCGCGCTCGCGACCACTTTGGGCGAACGTCGCTTGCAGGTTCAGCAGCATCCGCGCGAGCCACATCGAGTGACTCGCCGGGGCGAGTAATTCGGTGCTGGGCTGCACCTCGCGGCCAATCGCTTGGCCGATGCGAGTGAACACTTCGGTCAGCGCGAGCAGTGTGCCACCGTAAAAAGGATCGACGAACATGATTTGCTCGGTGCCCGCTTCTTCGGTCTCGACGGCAACGAGAAAATGCCCCGGCGCGTTGATGCCTTGCACCGCTAAGCCCAACCGGTCGGCGATGTACGCATAAACAAGGCACAACGAGATCGGAATGCCCCGTCGCCGGCGGATCACGAGCGGCAAATAACTGTTGTCGGCCGCATAAAAGTCGTCGCGATTGCCCCGCAGCCCCATCTCGTCGAACAGCAGCTCGTGCAAGTGAGCCACCAGCGCCGAGGTCTGTCCGCTCGGCGCCCGACGTGTGACTTCGCCCGCTATCTTGTCGAGCCTGACAATCACGTCATCGTCGGCCAACTCGGGCTGCTCGTGCAGTGCAATGGCACTCGCGGCGCGAACCAGCCCGGTGAGGGTCGCCAAGTCGCGGAGCCCCCGCTCAAACTCACGCAAAGCCAGCGGACGGCAATAAGCACCAAGCGGCATCGAAAGGACTTTCGGAAAACAGTCAGCGAAAATGATTCTCTGGTTAGTTTACTCGGTCGGTGGGAAAAGGGCGAACGCATGCGTAAATTGCCGCCAAGTTGCGACCGAAGACTCAATTCGCATCAAACGCCCGCTTCGCGAGCCGCCAAACAGAGTCAGCCATGAATTGATGCCCCGATTGCGACAGGTGAATCGTATCGAGCGTCGCATCGCTGCCAGCGATGACCGCAAGAAGAACCCGCTTGGGGATCAGCTTCACGTTGTGTTTCGCCGCCGCGTGGCGCTGGATGCGACCGAACTCGTGATAGAACGGGGGGAGCGGCAATTCAAACATTACGACCTGCCGGTCGGGCGTCGCGAGATGATTGAGCAACGCGTCGAGATCTTCGGCGAACTGGGTGGTTGTGGTGGAGCCGAGAATATCGTTGCCGCCAATCTCGACAACCACCAGCGAACCAGTGAGCGATTGCGACTTGGCGCGCTTCAAGGCAGACACCGCCGTTTCACCCACATGCGAGATATCTTGAACCTGCAACTGATGTTGCTGGGCAATGAGCGACGGCCATGTTTCTGCCGTTTCGTCGCCGCCAATGCCCGCGGTAACCGAGTCGCCGATAATGGTCAATGTGCGATCGCCGGCCGGATCGAGCGAGGGGGTGATGTGGTAGGGAATCTCCATCGCCGCTGCGAGACACCAAACCGCGATCGTGGCCTGTGGAGCCCAACGACGCCACGACTTCTTGTACCGCGATGCAATCCACGCGAGCGTGACGACTGCCGCGCAAGCATAGAACCAATAGGGAATCGCCGTCGACGAAATCGCGATTGCAATGATACCGATCAGAAACGTGACTGCGGCGACGCGGCTGATAATCGGGCGCGACGACTCAGAAACAACAACAGCAATGATTACCAGAATGATGCCGGTAAAGAAGGCTTGCCCGCTGACGATGTGGAAGACGAGCCAGTTCATGGAGCCACGTTACCGATTTATTCAACGACGCGAGCTTCGCGCACGCCAATCTCGCAGTCACTTCTGCCACCGCGACGATCATCCTAACGGAGGCGTGTCAATCGCTGCAACTTTTTATGAGACAAGAACTTGCCATCGCATTGGCGATTCATTGGTAGTTGGCTGTCTCCATCCCGACTCGCGACGCTCTCGCCGGGTTTGCTGCACCGCACGGTTAGCCGACATGGTGATAACTCAAATACCCCAGTGCTGCTTTAGGCTGCTGGGTAGAAACTCATACACAGGCTTGGGCATCTGAGTGCTCTTGTCCACCTCTGACTTCAAGACAGTGCCATCCGGCTGAATCGCAAACACGGAGAAGTAGCCGGTATCGCTGCTGTAAGCCCAGAGCCGCCCCTGTTCGTCCCAATAGAAGCACCACCGTTGCGCATCAGAGCCGATGCGGTCGGAATGGAGCGCGCGACCGTCGCTAGCCGAAGAAACCGTAAATGCAACAATCGAACTTTCCTGTTTCGAGATGACCAGAGACAGCCGCTTGTCGGGTGAGGCATAAGTGCCAAACTGCTGGATGACGCCGGACGATGGCGCTCTACTGCAACCCAGAAGCGACGCAAGCAAGATGTACTGGAGGACTCGATTCATGGAACGCGTTTAATGTCGGCTAAGGTAGAAGGTTCAGTTGCCGGCCGCCCGCGGGAGCAGGCGTCCAACCGACCATATCCTTCTACTCGCGGGCGTCGCCAGTTAACTACAGCCGATGGTTAGCTGCTTGAATGCGGAATAGCTCTACGGTCTTGTAGCGACTGACAACAACAATGCTCTCTCCCGTAAACTTATCGGTTATCAATCGCACTGGATACGGGTTTCCATCAATGACAAGAGTGCCATGACGTTCATCAAGTGTGCAACGAAAACCAGCTCGCGCGTCATCATTAGTTTGGAAATCAGCGAGAAACAACGTGAGTTCTTTCCCCGTAAGCTCCACATCAGCGTTCGCAAGAGTCAGCGTTGTACCGCGAAGCACCCAGGCGCGATCCCAAGGCATCGTGAAAATGAGCGCGACGACAATTGTCATCCCGCCGAGGATCAAAACGCCGACACAACAGATAAACCACTTGCGCGGACTCATTGGAATCGGTGCCGAACGTGTTATTCGAAACAGACTGTCGATAAGACCGTATTATCCTCATCCGTACAAAATTCTAGCAGAATCGCGACCGACGCTACACGTCCACACGAATTATTTAGCAGCAAAGAGCAGTGTCGTGGCTCGGCAGGAGCCTCGCCCTCCCGTTTCACGAGCGACCCTGCAAAGTGGCCAATAATCGTTGTCGAAAGCGGCCGCGCCATGTGTTAGAAATAGGGGTGAGTAATTCCCCACAACTCCCGCGACTGATTGGCGAACAATGGCACACGCCCCAGCAATGATTTTTGATCGCCGACAATGGACGTCAATGAACTTAAAATCTGCGATTTTTGCACCTGTCGATTGCGTTTGGGCCTATGAATCAA
>JBGSWC010000100.1:0-13729 GCA_041752635.1 Pirellulales bacterium
TCGGCTTGGCCCGACCGATCGCCAAACATGCGCAGACGTCGCTCGAATGGCAGCGGCCGAGCCAACCAATTGCGAGCGTCATGGACCGCGAGGCGTTCGTGCAAGCTGTATTGAATCTGTTGCTCAATGCCGTCGACGCCGTGCGGCCGATCGAAGCGGGAGACGTTGCGATCGAACTTGCCGCTGTGGGGTCGCAACTCGAATTGACCGTCAGCGACAATGGTGCCGGGCCGAGTGCGTCGGTGGCCGCGAGGATCTTTGATCCGTTCGTTAGCGACAAACCCGAAGGGGCCGGGCTGGGTCTAGCCGGGGCGAAGCGATTCGCCGCCGAGCATCGTGGCGAGCTACAATGGAAGCGTGAAAACGGTCGCACGCTGTTCGTGCTGACTCTAACTCTCGAAAAGGGAACGTGAAATTGGCGAGGCTGCTAGTTGTTGACGACGAAGAGGCCATCTGTTGGGGTATCGAACGCCTCGCGCAGCAACAGGGACATGAAGTTCTTGTCGCACCGACAGCCGAGCGGGGATTGCAACTCGCAGCTCATGGCCATGTCGACTTGCTGTTACTCGACGTGCGCTTGCCGGGCATGGATGGGCTGACTGCGATCGAACATTTCCGCCGCCATTTGGGCGACGTGCCGATTATTGTGATGACGGCTTTTGGCGATTTGGCCACTGCGGTGCGGGCACTCAGTGCTGGAGCCTTCGAATATGTCGTCAAGCCATTTGATTTGGCCGAGATTTCTTCGGCCATCGAGCGGGCGTTGCAACCCGCCAGCGATCGACCTCTGATCGATATCGGCGAGCTTGATGGCATGGTCGGCCAATCGCCTGTGATGCGACAGGTATTTAAACGCATCGCCTTGGCCGCCCACAGCGATGTGTCGGTAATGCTCAGCGGTGAAAGCGGAGTTGGCAAAGAGGTCGCCGCCCGGGCGATTCACAACCATAGCCGTCGCGCCGACAAACCGATGGTGGCTGTGAATCTGGCGGCACTGAGTCCGTCGCTTGCCGAGGCCGAGCTGTTTGGCCACGTGGCCGGTGCGTTCACGGGAGCGCAACACGCCCGCAAAGGACTGCTCTCGCAGGCCGACGGCGGGACGCTGTTTCTCGACGAAGTCGGTGAAATACCGCTCCCACTACAGGCCAAGTTATTACGGGCTCTCGATTCGGGCGAGGTGTTGCCAGTTGGTGCCGATGTGCCAGTGCATTCGCAATTTCGCGTCATCTCAGCAACACATCGCAATCTCGAACAACTCATTGCGTCGGGCGAGTTTCGCCATGATTTGTTTTTCCGGCTCAGCGGGTTTCCGATTCCGCTTCCCCCCTTGCGTGATCGCGACGACGACATCGAAAGATTGGCCGCATTTTTCATCGCGCACCTCGGGAGCAGTGGCGACGTTCGACTCGATCCGGCAACGATCGTCGAATTGCGCCGCCGACCGTGGTATGGAAACGTCCGCGAACTGCGCAACGCCATCGAGCACGCGCTCGTGCTGGCACGAACTGGTGCTGTGCTGCCGAGCCATCTGCCCGAACCCCTGCCAAGTTGGAGTGACGACGAAACTGTCGCCAGGGGCGACCTTGAGCGACTAGCACTCGTCTTCGCAAACAAATTGTTAAGCGACCAGTCGGTCGATGGATTGGTTCACGAAAAGTTTATCGAGGCGATCGAACCGATGCTGCTCGAACGAGCACTCGCCCAACACAATGGCGAAGTCGCTCCGGCGGCCCGTGCGCTGGGACTCCACCGCACAACCTTGCGGCGCAAGCTTGATCAGTATGGAATCGAAACCAAGAAGTAGCGCACCTGGCGGGTTGCCTTGCTATTCGTGATCGTGCCCATCTTCACCGTGCCCATCTTCACCGTGATCGTCGTGATGCTTAATGGTTCCGCGATACTGCTTTCCAGAAATCGGCACAACCAGTTGCGCCTGCGTGTCGTGATGATCGAGATCTTCCGCTAACTCGACACTGTCTGAAATGAACTTCGAAGATTGACCGTCGGAATCGTCGGCCTCGGGGCTGGCGACAAGCGTGAACTGCTCGGCATTGCCGTCGTGGCTGAGGTTGATCTGAATCTCCTTGGCGTCAATCGGTGCGGCAACTTTCGCTGTCGAATCCAGCAGATAGACGGTGACCGTCTTCGCTTCATCGTCATGCAAAAGTTCGGCATGGTACTCGTCGTCGCCGAGTTCAATAATTAAACCCTTGTGAGGCCCTTCGGGGTGATGGTGGCCACCATCGACGGCGGGCCCCCCCGTTTGGGATTCACTGGCGGTGCCGCAGCCGATCGTCGCTGCGAGCGAAATGAGTAGGCAAATCGTGCCAATTCGATAGGTTCCGTTAGTCGTAATTGTCATCTTCTTACTTTCGAGATAAACGTCGTGACATGAATTGTATGCGCTAAGAAATTTCGCGTGTAGCTTCTTCGACGAGTTCAACTTGCTCGTGCGATGACTCAACGACCGTACGTGCGGCGCCAATGCCGGCGGTCCAAAACAATGCCGGACGAACCAAGAACTCGAGCAGTGTACTCGTAATCAAACCGCCAATAATGACCGTGGCGACGGGGTAGAGTATCTCTTTGCCCGGTTCGCCCGCCGCGAGCGCCAGGGGAATGAGCCCAATGCCCGATGTGAGCGCAGTCATTAACACCGGTGCCAAACGGTCTTTGCCCGCTCGCACAATCATCGCGCGGGTCCAACTTTCCCCTTCGTACTTCACAAGGTGGAGGTAATGGTTGATGAGCAGAATGCCGTTGCGTGAGGCGATGCCGCACAGCGAGATAAAGCCAACCATGCTGGCGATCGTGAGTGTCTGGCCCGTCAACACCAGTGCCGCCACGCTGCCGATGAAGGCCATTGGCAGTGCGACCATCACTTGCAGAGCTAAGTTGGTCGATTGAAACATCGTGTAGAGCACTAAGAACATGCCGAGCAACGAAACGACGAACAGCATGGCAATCATCCGCGACGCCGACTGTTGGCTCTCGAATTGCCCGCCAAATTCGATGAAATAGCCGGTGGGCAGTTGCTCGCGGATGGGAGCAACTCGGCTTTTAATGTCGCCGACGACATCGACGAGACCGCGACCGGAGACATTGCATTGCACCACAATCCGGCGGCGCACTTGCTCGCGGTTGACCATGTTCGGACCGCCCGCTTTGTAGATGCGTGCCACGTCTTCGAGCTTCACGCGTCCCCCATCGGGCAGGTCGATCTGCAACCGCTTGAGTGCATCGAGGTCTTCGCGAAACTCTTCGCCCAGTCGTACGATGAGGTCGAAAGTTCTTTGTCCGTCAAGCACTTGCGAGACGACTTCGCCCTGCATCGCTGTTTCAACAAATTCGTTCACATCGCTGCGACGAAGGCCAAACGCCTTGAGCTTCTCGCCATCGGCTTCAATGCGAAGCTGGGGGATGATGACCTGTTGTTCAACTTGAAGATCGCGGACTCCGTCGACATCGGCAATGGCTGTTTTGATTTTCTCAGCCTGGCGACGCAGCTCATCGAGATCGTCACCGTACAACTTGATCGCGACCTGGGCTTTGACCCCCGAAAGCATGTGCGAAATTAAGTGGGCGAGCGGCTGTTCGACCGAAGTGACAATGCCCGGAATGTCGGCGAGCGCTTCGCTGATTTCTTCGAGCACTTCTTCGCGTGAGCGCTCGCTGCTAGGGTCGACGGTCGCCACAAATTCCGAGATATTCACCTCCATCGCATGTTCGTCGAGTTCAGCGCGCCCCGTCTTGCGTACGAAACCAACAAGATCGTCGATTTGCCCGAGTCGCTGCTCAACGCGCGCGGCAACCTCGTTCGACGTTGCCAGCGAGGTGCCAGGCGGAAGCAACACGTTGATCTGGACCGCCCCTTCGTTAAATGGCGGCAGAAAATCGCTTTCGAGTTGTAACACAGCCCAACCAGAAAACGCAACCGCCATCAAGGCGACAACAAGAATGGGCCACGAGAGTCGCAGGCTAAGGCGAATGGCGACATCGGCGATTCCCTTCAAACCACGCAGCAACAATCCGTCGCGCTCTTCCACGTCGGTGACTCGCCCCCTCAAGAGCCAATAGCTCAGCACCGGTGTCACCGTCAGCGATACCAAGAGCGACGACGCGATCGACACGATGTACGACACACCGAGCGGCGTGAAGAGGCGGCCCTCCATGCCCGAGAGCGCGAATAAGGGAACGAACACAATCATCACGATGAGCGTACCATAGACAATGGAGTTGCGAATCTCGACACTGGCTTGGAACACGACCAGTAGCGGGTGCTTTGGTTTCTCTCGGCTACGATTCTCACGCAACCGCCGAAAAATGTTCTCGACATCGACAATGGCATCGTCAACGAGTTCGCCAATCGCAACGGCCAGACCGCCGAGCGTCATGGTGTTCACCGACAAACCGAATGCCGCGAACACAATGGCCGTCACGGCGATCGACAGTGGAATTGCCGTGAGTGTGATCAGCGTCGTCCGCAGATTCATAAGAAACAGAAAGAGTATGATGACAACCAACACCGCTCCGTCGCGGAGCGCGAGGGCGACGTTCTCGATCGCCAGGTCGATGAACTCTTTCTGTTGATAGAGTGTGGGGAGCACGCGAACATCGCTTGGTAGTGAACCGCGCATTTCGGCGAGTGCCTGTGTCACCAAATTCGTCACCCCCCGGGTGTCGGCCTGGGGCTGCTTGAGGATGGTCAATACGACCGACCGGCCGCCGACCATTTCGCCCTCTTGGTTGCGAGTGAACGCGGCGCTATCGCCCCGTTTGACCTGCGCCCCTGCGGTGATGCGAGCGACCTGAGCGAGGGTAATCGACTGACGATCGCGTTGACGCACGACGATATCGCCGATCTCTTCGATTGAGCTGACACGCCCCAGCGAGCGGACCAGGAATTCGTTGGGACCTTGTTCGTCGAGGTAGCCACCGGCCGCGTTCTGATTGCTATCGGCGATGGCCTGCTTCACTTCGTGCAGCGTCACTCCAAAACGCAAGAGTAAATCGGGATCGACAAGCACCTGAAACTGCTTGCGATCACCCCCCATCACAATCACTTGCGAGACGCCGGGAATGGTGAGCAGTCGCTGTCTGACGACCCAGTCGGCCAGCGTACGCAGTTCCATGGGCGAAGTGTCGCCTTCGGCGGTCATGCCGATCATCATGATCTGGCCCATGATCGACGAGATCGGCATTAACTGGGGCGACACGTTGTCGGGCAAGACTTCGCCAGCGAGTGCCATCCGCTCGGCCACGATCTGTCGCGCATTGAAAATGTTGGTGCCCCAATCGAACTCGACATTAACGACCGACAATCCAACACCCGACGAGCTGCGGACCGCCTGCACACCGGTGGCCCCGTTGAGCACTGTTTCGATCGGAAACGTAATGAGCGTTTCGACTTCTTCGGGAGCCAAACCATGCGCTTCGGTCATCACCACCACCCGCGGGCGATTGAGATTCGGAAACACATCGATGGGAAGTTGCGTCGCCTGCCATCCCCCATACCCCAAAAGCAGCACCGCCCCCGCGATGACGAGCAAGCGATTTTGCAGCGAGAATTTGATAACGGAGTTCAACATACGGTTGAGGGTGGAGTGTTGAGGGTGGAGTGAGAAAGGATGATTACGTTTGGCGACTACTTGTTTTTTCGTTTCGAAGTTCTTTCTTGACGAGCGAAGCCCTTAATCCGCTAAGCATTCGGGCAATGGTGGCACTTTCTTCGCGAATTGCTTCGTAGTCAGCTAGCGAAAGCATGTTTTGATCGTGTGCGACACGAGAAAGAGAAACGACTTCCATCACAGATCCGTAGGCCGTCTCAACGAACCGGCAGTTGTCCATGGGAAAGGTGCGGCCGCTTCCTTCAGCGATGTTCGTAGGAATCGAAGCGGCTGCGCGTCGCAATTGGCTCGTCAAGCCAAACCGTTCATCGCTCGGAAACGAGCGAGTCAGGGTATAAACTTTGTTGACTAATTCGATCGACTTCTCCCACACCTCAAGTTTCTCAAAACCAAACATTGTGTACCTCCCCAATTGAATAATAATCCTCAATTCCCAAACACACTCCACACTCCACACTCATCACTCATCAGTGGCTGTGCCCCGCGTGTGGATCGATCCCGCCGCCGGCTTGGTTCTTTAGAGCGAGGTGCATTTGGAAGGCCCCCTGGCGGGCGATAACGTCACCTGGAAACAGCGCGCCGTCGTTGGCGATCACCAGCTTTCGTTGGTCGCGATGAACGACGTGGACCGGTACTTGATCGAAGTGGTCGCCGTTCTGGCGATAGACATATGTCTCGCCCCCTTCGTCGACAACAGCCTCGGTCGAGACGACGATTTGGTCTTTCCACGTTTCAACCGGAATGCGAATTTGCATTCGCTGTCCCGGCTTGTACTGCCATTCGAGATAGCGTTTGCCACCCGGCAGCGATTTCTCGAACGCGACTTGATTGGGGAGCGTCAAATAAACCTTGAGTGCGCGCGACTGTGCATCGATCTGGTCGGCGACATAGAGGATTTCTAACCCCTCGACGAGCGATTGCGACGAGTCGGACTGCAGTAGTCGCGCGGCCACCGGATGATTTTCGCGCGCCGCGGTCCGAATCGCCTGGGCGTCGTCTTCGAAGGCCATCGCTTCGACGTGTAATTCACAGTGATCGGCCAGCACGGCCAATTCTCGTCCCACTTCGATTTGCTGGCCAACAGCAATACCCAGCCGTTGAACCACAAACAAATGTTCGTTATCACATGCCCCGCCTTCGTGACGATGGGGGGGAGAATAGACGGTCAATTTTCGGAACAACTGCTTCGTTCGACCAATTTCATCGATCTGCTGCTGCGTAAGTCCGTGGAGCAGCATCGCTTGCTCGTCGGACAACAGTGTCGCTTCGAGTTTTTGCTTTTCGTACTGCTGCTCAAGAAGTCGCTTGCCGGCCACGACGCCGACATCGAGTCTTTGTAGCCGAGCAAGTTCGCGTTCAACAATTTCGAGATTCGATATGTTGCGCAGGTATTCTGTCTGTGCCGCAACGAGCTCTTCGTGAGTGAGCCGGATTTCGAACAGCGGTTCATTCGGCCCCACCGCTTCGCCACTCACGGCGTGGATATCGGTCACTAGGCCAGTCAGCGGCGCGGTGACATGTATCTGCGATCGCCCCGGACGCTCGACGACAATCGCCGGCAAACTGAGCGTTCTCGAATAATCAGCTAATCCGACGACGAAGGGTTCGAAACCGATGTTCTTGAGACCGCGCTCGCTCAGCTCAATCGATGCCGATTCATCATGGTCATGGTCGTGGTGGTCATCGTGAGGAACATCCGCATCGTTGGTGTTGGTTGTTTCGGTCAATTGCAATCCGATGATCGGCAACCACCGCTCGCTTGTGACAAAGGCAGCAGCACCGATTGCTAGCAAGACCCCAGCGACAAGAACAACACCAACCATTCGAGGCGAAACAGGCTTAGCAGACATAGTTGAATTCCAGGCAGCGATCGAGCGCACCGCAGCACGTATTGGCACAATACACAGAGGAACGATCGATCGCACATTGAGAACCAGTGAAACGGCACAGCTCGAAACAGCCAGCACCAAGCCCGTCGGCTAGCGGGCCGCATCGAAAAAAGGGTCCGTCACTGCTCAGATTAAGAGAACGCCCAGCGCAAGATGAGTGCGCAGCGGTAGCGCGGGCATCGCCCCGTTGCGCGTCGAGAGACGCGACGGCGACGTTTTGCTAGCAAGAATCGCCACGCCTTGCAAACTGTTTATGCTAACAGTGAGATAGCGGACGTGCATGGAGAAATCGAAGCTACCAAGCTCGCTCGACGTCCACAGGCAATTGCCGCACTCGCAGGCGTGGGGACCGGTCGGAAGTTGGTCGACTGCGCAAGCTGCCGTCATCGCATGGTCGAGCAATTCGTCGGAATGCTCAAGGGAATCGGCCTCGCACGAAGCGTGCTCGTCGACAGCGTGACTGCAAACTTCGTTGCCAACCGGTTCGTGCTTGGCATGAGCATCGTGCGCACAACAACCAAAGAGGGCATGTCCCAGAATGGCCGACGCAACGACGATGTGAAGCAAGCGATGCAAAATCGTTACCGAATTATTGTGATACGAAAATCGCTGATAGACCTATTTTATCCCAAGCGTCGTGGTCGAGCTAGGTCAAAACTAGCCTAGCCGACTCGCTAGCGTCGCCAGGCGGTGACTGAGGGAAACCCGTCGATCGCTGTCACGAATGGGCAGCCATAGCTCATTGAGCAGTGTATAACCCCCCCAGTTTCGACAGTGAACGAGTGACAGCCAAGTTGGTGGCGTGCTTTCCGTCGCACCAAGTCTTTCGAATGTTATCGATTAGGGCCAATTATGGCGGGTGTTCGCCGGCATCTCGCAGCACGCGCCGCAGGTTGACGACGCCGACGCGATTGAGACGCAGTCTCTCGACCGTCGCGCGGCCGGTGGGGGGATGCCCTGGATCTGAAGAAGATCGTGGGACCAAATAAAGTGGGTCGACCAATGATGCTGTCGCGGGTGATAAAGCGGCGCAGGGCGACCGGTCAATGGGTCCGGTGCTTCGGTCGCAGTGTATTTGGCGTTGTTGCACCGCTGGCAGGCGAGTGCGAGATTTGCAATCTCATCTGAGCCGCCTCGCGAGCGTGGAACGATGTGCTCGACTGAGTACGAATCAGCAGCGAACAAGAGTTGGCTCTGGCAGTACTCGCAGCAGTTCCTCGCACGCTCCGCGATCTGTTGTCGGGTTGATGCGGATAGCGCCATGTCACAGAACGGCCGGGGCAGTGATTCCTAATTCGTCCATTAATTCGGGTAAGCGTTTGTTACGCAGGCGGGCCAATTCGGCAAGGCGGTCCATCCGCTTGGCATTAAGTTGCTCGATGCGATCTGCGAGCGATGTGAGTTCTTCAAGTTCAGCGATGTCAAGAGACTCACATTGCCGCTGGGCGATGAGGGCGTGATAGCGATTCCAGTCTGCCTCGGAAAGCCCTTGATTGATTTCCTCTAGCAAACGCGACTCTGCCGCGGCTGCCCCCTTCGCGTTAGCACCCGTTTCCGTCGTGGAGTCATGGTCGGGCGAAGTCACAGGAACGAACACGTCGACGCGGCGACCTTCTGGCAACTCGACCGGATCAATGGGCCGAAAAACCCCGTTTTCGTAGACTGCGTGAATGACCATCGTCGGGTTCCTGGAAGCCGAGAGAGATTGCGATTAGCTGACTCAATTATAGCCGCAGCGAGCAGGCGCGGATACGGAAACCAAGCAGCGGCTGCATGGCACGACGGGCTTCCGACGGGCTTCGGGTGCGGAAGTTGTAAGCACCACCTGCATAAGTCTCTGCAGAGCCAGTGGCACATAGCATGACAGTGCCAACCGGCCGCTGGGCAGATTACCGCGCGTCGGCGTCGGCCGGCTTAAATCCCGCTTCGAGGAGTTGTTCGTAACCAGGTTTGACTGCCCGCACCACATAGCCCTGCTCTTGCAAGATTTTGGCAGCCTGCTTGGCACGCATGCCTACCACGCAAAACGTGTACAAAATCTTTTCTTCACTTTTGGCTGGCAACATCTCTTCGACTTGCTCGGCATCGAGGCTCGACTTGTGGAGCGAAGTGACCGGCAGGGCGATCGAGCCTTCGATGTGCCCCTGGTTCCACTCTTCCTGGCTGCGAACATCGACCAACACGGCTTTGCCCACAGCGACGTTCGATCGCACGACTTCCAACTGGTCGCCGGTAAACTCAATCACGTTGCGGGCGCGCACAGGGCGGGGGTCATCGGCCGGATTCACGTAGTTGACAATCCAGGGCCCTTCGCCCTGCAACTGCACGACGGTCTCGCCTTGGGCCCACCAATAGTGTGGCTTGCCAGCCGCCCACCGCGCGTAGGTTCCGGCGGGCAAGGCTTGTGTCGACTCGGTCGAGTAGGTTTTGCCAGTGCCGCCATGCAAAATGCCCGAAATCACATTGACACGCTCCGACTTGGGATGGGTGCAGGGGGGCATTTGATAACCGTCGGGGAGTTTGAGCCAAATGACGAAACGCCCTTCGCTAGTGGGGTCGCCTTCGAGGGCCGCGATCTCGGCTCCCGGTGGGAGCAGCGCCGGTCCCGGTGTCCAATCAATCGACTCGACGGCAAAGACTTCGACCCCCGCGGTGGCATCCGTGGGCGACTGTGCCTGTGTCGTCGAGACAATAGCCAGCGCAAACAGCGTGGCAGTAACGGTGCTGGAAAACGACATGGGGAACTCTCGTTGTGTGTAGGTGGTATCTCAAGGTTTTTCGCGCAGAGTGGGCGCGGAGTGGGGCGCTGCGTGGAGATAGCTATCCTAATCGAACTCCGTAAGTCGCCGCAACTTGTTGCCGAGAGATGATTTATACCTGCCCATTCGTGACAACTGTGGAGGGATGTCCCCCCAGGAGTCCCCACCTAGAATGGCTGTCCCCCAGTAGCTTGTCCCCCAGTAGCTTGCCCCAGTAGCTTCCTAGACTCTAGACTTTCGACTCCTAGACTCTCTCACGCAACCATGAAAAAATCCTCGACGTTGGCCAGTGCGACCCCGACCACAGCACGATTCGTGCGTACTTCGCCAAGCACTTCGACTGCGAAGTGACGCGAGTGCATGGTCCCGAAGACACCCTCGCCGCGCTACAGGGTGGTGAGTTCGACCTCGTACTCATCAATCGCAAACTCGACCGCGACTACACCGACGGCATCGAAATCCTTCGCCAGATCAAGTCCGACGAAGCACTTGCCGACGTGCCGGTGATGCTAGTGACCAACTACGCCGATCACCAAGACGCCGCCGTCGAGCTGGGCGCGGTGCGGGGGTTTGGGAAGTTGGAGTTTGGCAAGCCGGAGACGCTGGAGAAGCTGCAAGCGGTTTTGGGTTAGGGGTGGGTGGTTTGACGAGTTAAGGGTTTGCTTGGGGTGCTAGTTGAGGGCTTGAATCAATCGACGAATGAAGAATTCAGCCGGCGAATCGAGGAGCATCGCCGAAAACTATTGATCATCATTGCTGGCACTTTCAGAACTTGCTTCGGCCGCCTTTTCCGCTGCGATCCGCTCTTCGTACAACTCTTTCATGTTCCTGAGAAACACGCCCCGGCCTTGCTTTAACCACTCGCTCCACTGTTTTTCTTCTTGCTGTGCTTTTTTGTAATCTTCGCCATGCGCTTCTAGCCAGTCTACGAGTTGTTCGTGATTTGTTGCTTGAACCTCGTTCCACGGGCGATATGCGTTGCCGCCTTCACTGACGGGTAAGCGTCGCCGCTCTTCCCGAGCAACATAGTGGATGAGCTTGAAGTTGGTTTCTTCGCCTGCGTATACGTCGTAACTCGCGCCCAAGTTTAAGAGGGTGAGCGCAATTTCATAATTCGATAATTGAGTTGCTAGCATTACTGGCGTGCTTTCGTCTAGAAGGGCGTCTAGGTCTGCGCCATGCTTCGCAAGTAATTCGAGCGATTCTACTTTTCCGGTCAAAACGCAGTGCATTAGCGGACGCATGTTCTTCCGCGGATGCAAAATGTTCGCGTCGCCCCCATGCGTAAGCACCGCTTTCAGGAATTTCGTGCCTTTGGTCTTGGTGGCCATCCAAGTGACAGAGTCGCCATCGACGACGATCCGCAAGGGGCCTTTGGGTGGCATTGGCTGGGTGAGTGGCACGTTCGGGTCGGCACCTCGTTTCAATAGCAATTCGAAACGCTCGAATTCCTTGTCGGGGAACGACCAGAGTAAGAACGTCATGTCGGCGCGGCGCTTGGTGTTGACATCGAGCCCGGCGTGGAGCAGACGCTTCATCTCGTCGAGATCGTTCGCCTCGATCGCTTGACACATGGCGATCGCCTGCGGATCGGCAAAGTAGTTTTCGGCGCGCCAGTTGGCCCAATCGTGCCAATTCGTATAGGGCTTGCTCCGATCGGGTGGCGGAACCTCTGGCGCTGGACCTTCGAGCTGGCCGAAGGCAGACGCTGCAATGAGCACTGGAAACAGAAGGTTAGTTGCCAAATGGTGGAGCATAGCCGAATAGGTCCCGAACCAAGGCAATGGCCGGCCCCGTCTTTATGTAGGTGGTATCTCAAGGTTTTTCGCGCAGAGTGGGCGCGGAGTGGGGCGCTGCGTGGAGATAGCTATCCTAATCGAACTCCGTAAGTCGCCGCAACTTGTTGCTGTGAGATGATTTATGCCTGCCCACTCGTGACAACTGTGGTGGGATGTCTCTCTACGTGTCTTTGCGATGGTCGTAATTGCGGCCAGTGTGCGTGTCGTCGCCACACAAATAGCATCGTCGCACGCAGCGATTGATGCAGTGGTAAGCGGCGACTTCGCAGGGGGTAGACAATCCGGCAGCGGGCAAGTCGAGCCATGGCACCACTCGGCAAGAGTTTTTGAGGCAACTGCCATGAGTAGGCGGGCGTTCAGTATGCTGTCAAAAGACTCACGGAAGAAAATGCGATGAGCGTGGATGTCCCCACACCCACCCCCCCCACACCCACCCCGATTTCGCACCTCAGAACGTAACAAAAAAAGCCCCCAGACGAATCCGATGTTTTTGGGGATCCGTCTGGGGGGCGAATGATTTTTTGTGATTACCAATCTGCTCGGGGATTTCGAGACTAAGATTCGACCGGTATACAAGACCGGTTGCCCGAGGTCACCTCTGAACTGTTAGCCGCGAAGCCGGAATGCGAGCAGGCCACTGCAAGCTGCGATCAACAATAGCGAGCCTGGTTCGGGAACGGCTTGTGTCCCTGGAACTGAGACACTGTCAATTTGCCAGTTCGGTAAATTGGCACCAATTGCAAATTGATCGTTTGCCATCAGGAACTGTACAGCAACAGTGTCACCGAGGCCTAGAACACCCAAACTTGCGGTGCTAGTGATCGGAGTGGGATAACCGGCCGAGTCGCCAGTAAAGCCAAAGCTGCCCTGAAGGTCGTGCTGTCCAACCAGCACGGGCGAATTGTAGCCATTAGCAGTGAACGCACTGCCATCGACATAGGTGAACGCCCCGCCATTAACGCTGGCGAACAACGCACCTGCATCCCAGTCCGGACCTTCGATGCTGTAAAAGTGGTCGAAGGAAACTTGGATTTCCCCGGCTGTCGTGACAACGAGCGTGGGACTCGTGAGTCGAGTATGAGTAGGAGCACTGGTTTGGCTTCCGTCGGTTGACCATGCTCCAGCGCCTCCGTCATAGGCCCAAGGGTCTGCGTGTCCCCCGGTTTCTGTTGATACCCAACCACCATCCGACGACGAGAAATCCTCGTCATACGCAAAGGCCGTGTGGCAACAGAGTGCGGCAACCACAGTTGCCGACACGATTTTGTTGATCATTAGATCCCCTCCTTCGTAAGTAAGAAAACAAAACGTTACTGGGGTTCGTCCCGGTCAGTACGCCGACCTGACGTGGCTGACGACCAATCACTCACCCCCAATCTTCCTCAACCCGCACATTTTGACACGGCGAGGGGCAGCATTCAACCGATTTTTCAAAAAAATGCCACATTGGTGATCATTCTTGTATTCGGAAGTAAGGGGCCCTGGGGACGGGCCCTGGGGACATCCAGCCTAAGCGAACTCCGTGAGTCGCCGCAACTTGTTGCTTTGAAATCAGTTATCGCTACCCGTTCGCGACAACGATGGATCGTTGTCCCTCAAACCCGGCAAAAGAATTCAGAACCGACCGGGCGGGGTGCCTGACAAATTTCTCTGGC
>JBGSWC010000101.1:0-2713 GCA_041752635.1 Pirellulales bacterium
GTCGATCACGCGGTTGAGCGGCAGCTTGCGACCGGCCGAGACGGCCGAGACAAACGCCATCGCCCGCTGATAAACCATTTCGCGAATCGGCTCGAGCTGCGAATCGGTGATCGGCACGCCAGCCGCGCCAACGCCTTTGAATTCGCCCGACGCGACAACAACCATCCGCAAGCCGAGCGATTCGTGCATAGCTGACGAATCGAGCAAAATCTGCAGCACGCCGATGCTGCCCACAACCGACTGACCACTGGCCGTGATTGTTTGGCAGCAACAAACGGCCCACAACGCGCCCGAACAGCAAGCGCCATCGACGAATGCGTGAACGGGCTTGACGGCCGCGAGTCGTTGCACCGCTTCGCAAATATCGGCCGACGCGAGAACACCGCCGCCCGGGCTGTCGCAAATTATCGCGACGCTCGTAACGCTCGCGTCGTTCGCCAGCGCTTCGAGCCTCAAGACCAGGCGTGACGATTCGGTGATTGCGAATAGCGGCCGACCGTCAGGGCCGAAGTCGGACGGGTCGAGTTGCGAACGGTCGCGCACAATCAACCCGGTCAGTTGAACAACGGCCGTCGGCGATTCACGCAGCCCGATGCCGCCGTGTCGGGGCCAGGTGATCGGCATTCGTTCGGCGCGGCACTGCGCAACGTCAGCGGTTGCGGCGAGCACTTGGTGGGGGTTCATAAACTTCGCTGCTCCAAAAGAAGTGACTTGGCAATGTTTTTGTGGCAAATCGCGTCGACCAGGCCCCGCGCTTCGCACTCTTCACTCGACAAAACGCGCTCGCCGATATTCCGGCAATTGCTCAGCGGCCGCAGCCCCTGGATCGCGTCCCAAAAAAGCTCTGGCACACGCGAGCTATCTTTGTCGCCCGTCGGCTGGCCGAGCCCGAAACAGCCCGTTCGATCGATCGCCAACGATGTCGCGGTCGCCGCAATCCAGCAAGCGGGGCCGATCGCCGTTTGGACATGAGCAATCAATCGACGTTGCGGGTCGCGAGACAGCGCGAGCAGTCGCGGCAACGAACGGGTGATCGCCAAATCGCCGCCAGGGCAAACAATCGTGAGCAGCACAGTCGCAATATGATCGCGCCCATGAAGCCGCCCGAGCAGCTTCGCGAGCCGAGCATCGGTGCGATGCGTAAACAGTCCGATCAAGTGAATCTCCGCGGCTCGCTCGCAATAGATCGAAACCGATGGCACGCACTCGGGCACGTCGTCAATTTTGAGCATCGTTCGATTCTTTCGTGGTGAAGGCCAACGGATCGGCGATCAGGTCGCGAACATGCGGCAACTGAATTTGCCGGCCGTCGATGTATCGCTTTGTGATCGCCATGCTCGAATGCCCCAGCAGCGCGCACGCGGTGGGCAATCCCGCTTTCGCAGCCACCTGGCTCGCGAAAGTTTTTCGCAGCTTGTGAAACAAATCTGTTCGCTTGACCTGCGAAAGTTCGGGACGCAAACCGGCGCGGACGATGATCGACTTAAGGCGATGGTTGAGCCGGTACCACTGCGGCGCGGAGCGATCGAACGGCCAGTCATCGAAAATGCATTTAACGCGCCCGTGCGGAGCCAGTCGATCGAGATACTCGACGGCCGACGGCAACAACCCGAGCCGCTGATCTGACTTTTGCTTTTGCACGTGGCCGGGGATGAGCACTTCGCCACGATCGAGGTCGAGATTTTCCGTCGGCGTGGCCATCGCCGCCGATATGCGGACCCCCGTCGACAAACAAAACAGCAGCAGCGCCGGCCACCAATCGCAGGCCGGTGCCTCACCAACCCGACCGCTCAAGTTTTTCGCGGCCGTCAGCAAGGCCACAACTTCGTCGGCCAACCACGACTCGGGCTCCCGCCGAATTTCTTTATAAGCTCGCGTTCGGCAGCGTCGGTCGAGAATCTCCAGCTCGTATGCCAACCCCCAAACGGCTTTAAGGGTGCGATAAACGCGATTCGCCGTGGCGGGCGAACGACCTTTGGCGACCATCGCGGCCATCGCACTTTTGATATAGACGTCGGTTAAATCGCGGAGAATTGCCGGCCGTTGGTTGAGGCTTTTGACGTGCTGATCGAAAACAGCAATTGCGCTACGATACGCGGCTCGGCTCGATTTCTGCGACGGCAGCGCGAGCCGATCGGGGACGTACACGTGCTGAAAAAAGGCGGCGACTGTTTGTTCGGGACCGGTAGTAAGAGTCATGGCTGCCCCCCTGCAAGTCGGGCACGAATCGACGGCGGCATTTCGGAGCGGGCTTCGGCTTCGGCGATCCAGAAGCTGCCGAGTTCGCTCGCCTGGGTCGTGCCCACGCTCACGCAACTTGTTGCGAGCAGCGAGAGCATCGATCGAGCCTCGTCACCGTTAGCGTCGACGTAAAGGTGATCGTAGATCGCGGCGGCGACACGCGCCTGATAAAGCATTTTCCGCATTGCGTCCATCCGATCGTCGACCACGCCGACACGCTCCGCGCGAATCACTTCGCTTTCGAGCGTCGCGGCCTGGTCGTGCAAAATAGTCAGTTTTGCGTCGTTCATTTGTGGCTCCCCGGTAAGGTCACTGTGAGTTGCATTTTCGATCGAAGCTAGAACGGCAAGTCGATCGCCCCTTGGAGCTGCAAGTCGCGAATCTCGGCATTGAATCCGGCCGGGTCATTCGGGGCCGCGTTCGCCGCGTACGGATTTTGCGGGGCGGCGGGGGCCGGTTGCTGCTGCTGGCG
>JBGSWC010000102.1:0-2649 GCA_041752635.1 Pirellulales bacterium
GGCGGCAGGTTCTGCTATCACTTCAGCCGATACCGTGAGGGCTGCGTTGCGGTTGGGGCGGTCGGTGGTGATGGTCACGGGCACCTTCACCGGTCCAGGCTGATCGCCAGGGCGGTAGGTGATCTCAACCAAATGCATGACTTTCGACTCTTGGTCGGTATCGAAGGTGAAACAATTGTCGCCGCAGTTGACATCCAAAATTTTGAACGGCTTCTTGCCGCGGACGACGACTGTCTTGGTGACCGGTACGCCGGCCTTCACGCTGCCAAGCACGAGGGTTTCGGGAGTGACCGAGATCTCGGGGACGACCTGTCCGCCGACGAAGAGCGGAAAGCGTTGGCTATCGGCACGGCTGTCGTTGGTGACGAGCGTGAGTTGATCTTTGATGAAGCCGACCGGCACGTTGTCTCTGAGTCGGACGGTGAGGTTGTAGTTGACCTTGCCCATGGTGCGAGGAGCCTCTTGCATTTCGACTTCGAAATAGTCGTTATCGTTAGTGACATCCATAATCTTCCAATCCTGGCGACCGGCGTAGCTGACGTTGATCCGCTGCTCGCGAATTTCGCCTTCATCGACTTTGCCGAACTCGACGGCGCCGGGAGAGATGACCACATCGCCACGGATATTGCCGTGGACACGCACTTGAACTTCCGCAGGGAACGGGCCGCCGAAGCTCACGGTGAGCGTCGCACCGTGCAGGCCCACGAAGGTATGAGTATTGAACTTGGCGACCAAGTACGCCTTCTCGTAGGTGTTGATCGTGTTGTTCTCGATGGTCGGCGAAGTGCAGCCGCAGCTTGAACGGACGCCGAGGATTTTCATCGGTTGCTTGTAGAGATTTGTGATCTCGAAGCGATAGATCGTTTCGGCCCCGCGGGCGACTGTACCGAAGTCGTGCTCCAAGGTGTTGAACATTTTCTCGGCCCAATCCTGGGCGGCGAGCTGACCGAGCGCGAAATTCGCACTCACAATAAATGAAAAAAATACGGTGCGCAACATGGCATATGTCCCTGAAATAAATGAACGGCCTGATTGCGCAAATCCATTCGCAACGAGCATGTTCTTAAAACGTTCCCTGCTAGCAAGCAGTACCTAAGTAGTGTAAGGCGTAGGTTAGTTTACCGCAGTAAATACGTAAGTGCGAAGAAATGAATTAACCAAAACCACAAATTTTTTGCTTTTTGATCGACATTGGTGAGAGCAATTCCAAGAGGCTAGAAACTGCTCGCTCCGTAGGATTTAACGATTGCAATGGCCGTGCCGACGGGCGAGATTCTCGGGTTCGTCGGTTCGGTTCACCCCCCTGCAATCTTACGACGCTTTGCTAAAATGCCCTCTATCAGTTTATGGCAACCTTTTGCCGCAGTCTGAGTCGTTGTTTCAACCCCGCCCCAAGTGGGCCAAATCAGCCATTTCACCCACGTTCGCATGCCCAACTCCACGAATGTTGCCATTGTCGGGGTCGGACTGATCGGGGGATCGATCGGCCTTGCTCTACGTAAGCGCGGACTGGCGGCAAGTGTTACAGGGGTGGGTCGTACGCAGGCCACCCTCAACAAGGCCCTCGCTGTGGGGGCGATTGACCGTGGAACGACTGATCTTGCCGAAGCAGTTGCCAACGCCGACATCGTCGTCGTTGCCACGCCGGTCGCGGGAATTGCCGACGATGTGCGCCGCGTGGCGGCAGCCGCTCCCAAGGCAAGGCTGATTACCGATGCTGGCAGCACCAAAGCGTTGATTTGCCGCACGGTGGAAGGGAGTTCGGCAAAGGGAATTCAAAACTTCGTCGGCAGTCACCCATTGGCGGGCGATCATCGCACGGGGCCTGAGAATTCCCGCGCGGATTTGTTTGTCGACCGCACGGTGGTCGTGACCCCCGGAAAAAACAGCTCCAACGAGGTGGTAGAATTTGCACGCGATTTCTGGCAATCTCTGGGGGCCATGGTGCATGTCATGTCGCCCGAAGAGCATGACCAAGCTTTGGCTGGCACGAGCCACTTGCCGCACTTGGTTGCGTCGGCGTTGGCAAAGGTCACTCCGCAGGAGTATCTGCCACTGGCCGCCACAGGTTGGGCCGACACGACACGGGTGGCTGCGAGCGACGCTACATTGTGGACTCAGATATTCGATCATAACTCGGCAGCGATGTTGCCGGCGATTGACGGCTTGATTGCCCAACTTAACGAAATGCGAACTCAGATCGCCACCGGCGACTGGCCACAGCTTCAAAAGACCCTCCAACAAGCGAAATACATTCGAGATGCTCTGGGAAATTGACATCCACCCGCTCGCCGGTTTGCCTGACAGGGAAGCGCTACGCGTCGCTGGTGTGGCGGCGGAGTTGGGGATTGGCCGGTCGCTCGGCATTCGTTCGGCACGGGGGTTCTTGCTGGAAAGTGACTCGCTCGATGCGGATCAGGCGGCACGTTTGGCGGGGGAATTGTTCGCCGATGGCACGGTGGAACGCTCGGTAGTGGGACGCGTCGGTGAAACTTCGCTGTCTGCGGCACCGGACGGCAATGGTGCGTCGCTGCTTCAGGTTCTATTGAAACCCGGCGTGATGGATCCGGTCGCCAAGAGTGCCGAGGCGATGTTGCAAGGGCTGCGAAAGGCCGGGGTCAAGATCCCGGTCACCACCGACAAGCTGGA
>JBGSWC010000103.1:0-16619 GCA_041752635.1 Pirellulales bacterium
CGCGGCTCAAAAGAAAAACAGTCGATGACCGTGAATTACCCAATACGCCGAAGGCGTTACGCATCGCAGCCCAGGGTTGCGGCATAGCCGCTACCCTGGGTTAACGTTGGTACCATCCCTACCCTGAAGGGGTTGCGCACGATGAGCAACCCCTTCAGGGTAGGTTTTTCTCATTACAACAGACCCAGGGTAGCCCGCTGCGCGGGCAACCCTGGGCTACGATACGAATCCCCTTCGGGGAATGTCCTCGGCGTGAAGCGCTTGCACTGGGTACCACCACTTTTAGCTGCCCAGCAGCAAAAATTGCTTGTGAAGTGATATTAGAATCACCGCGCCGCGGCGACTACTTACGAGGCGACAGCCCATCAATTGAATCGCAGCTTTCGCCCGCAAGTTCGTGTAAACTGCACGTGCCATTGTTCGGTTCAGTAATTCCCGACAGATTATCCCAATGCGTCGCCTACGTTTCTCCCTACGCACACTTTTGGTCGCCACGACCTTTCTGGCGATGGCGCTGACGATTGTCATCTTGGCGATGAAGCTGTTCCCGCTGCAAGCCGAAGTGCAACGGCTCCGCAACGAAGTAGGATATCTGACGGTCGATGATCCGACGAAGGTGCATGCGATACGTGTCGCCACAGTTAAGGACGGTACATTTCGTTACCGCATCTGGATTCCGAATGGCGGAAACTACTGTTTGCTGTTAGGAAACGTTGCTGAACCAGTCCCCTACAACATTAACCGGGTATATCGCGCGAGTACCGACGGTGTTAGCTCGTCGGTTGTTCTCGACCCAGGCGAACATCTCATCGACGTGCATTTGACGGTCGATAAAACGGAAGATGAACTCGGCTGTTTTCAAGTTAAGGTGTTACTCGACGGACGTAGAAGTGCGAGCCACAACATCGCTGGCGTTGATGACCCATTTTACTTTGCGGCTCATTTAGAAGAAGTTCTATGGGAGGGAGTCGGATTCGAGGCTACATCGACCACTCTGGATCAATCGCTCACTTTGCTTTTCTGCCCGACGGGTCAAACTGGAACGAACTCTCCTTTTCTTATGTGGATCGCTGAAGAATAGTATGGCAATCTTGACCGACGCAATGCTAGCGAGTCGACGAAAAGGGTGAGCGAGCCGGAGGAAGATAGTAACGCCTCGCATCTGGATTCCCGCCCTGTCGTCCAAACTCAAGTTAGTTTTGGCCGAAGGCCTTCCGACACCGTAGCCTAGGGCACCGCCCTAGGAATCAGGCAGGCAGTGATTTTTTGGCTGAAGGCCATATTCAACCAGTCCTATTCACCTAGGAAGGCGTATCGGTTGAGTTTGGCTTTCAGCCAAAGTCGTTTCGCACGTCCCAGCAACCTTGGGCGATGCCCAAGGCTACGGTGAAAAAGGCCTTCGGCCAAATCTCATAACGGTCATCCAAGCGAAGAGCGAGTTGTGCATATACGATTCCCGCCTGCGCGGGAATGACGGATGCCATCGCTTTTCTGGATTTATTCGCTTGCCCGCTCTCCCCTGCCCTCTTTCGCCCGCTCAGTTGCCGGGGCGTAATCGGGATTTGGTTCGGTCGGAAGTGGCGCTTCGATGGAGGTTTGCCACGCGAGCAGCTTGTCGAGCAATTCGTCGCGCTTCTCAGTATTTGAGTTTGCTAGATTTTCACGCTCACCAATGTCATCTTTCAGGTTGTACAGCTCGACGGCGTTATTGGTGGCTAGTTTGTCGCGACCGCCGTCGAGTAACCATTCTTCGAGAAACAAATGCAGTTTCCAGTCTCCCTGACGGATGACGCTCACCGGTCGTGTGCGAAACCCGGTGCGGACATCGAGCGGGCGGCCACGCTGGACAGGTTCGTTGAGGTAGCCGGGAAAGTGCCAAAAGATGGAGTCGCGCGCGAGTTCGCCACCGCCTTTGAGCAGCGGCACGAGGCTCTCGCCGTCGAGTACCTTTTCCGCCGGTAGCGTCGCGCCGGCGACATCGAGAAATGTCGGATACAGATCTTGGTTGATCACCGGCACGTCGCATTGGCTGCCCGGCTTAATGACGCCGGGCCAACGAGCGATGAAGGGCTCGCGAATGCCCCCTTCGTAGTAACAACCCTTATTGCCACGCAGCGGCTCCTGCGACGAGCCAACAATGCCGCCGTTGTCGCTGGTAAAAATCACCAGCGTATTCTCTTCGAGCCCCAACTCGGCAATCTTCTTGAGCAGAATGCCAACTCCGTCGTCCATGTCAAAAAGACAACCAGCCAATTTGGCATTGTTGTGGAGCGTGCCGGGCTCTTTGTCAATGAATCGTTCGAGAGTTGTCGGCCGTGACTGGTGGGCGGTGTGAATCGCATAGTGCGACAGATAAACAAAGAACGGTCGATCCTTGTTTTCTTCCATGAACTCACCGGCTGCCTCGGTGAGAGAATAAATTCCTTTCGGGTTGTCTTTCACTCGTGAATTCCAACCCCCCATCGATTGGAACACCGTGTCGAATCCCTGCTTGCCCGGTTCGACTCCAGGCTCGGCATTGAGGTGCCACTTGCCGAAAATACCCGTCGCGTAACCGGCTGCTTGGAGTGCCTCGGCCATAGTGACGTTGTCGTCAGCAAGCCCGCCGCCGTTGGGAATCGGTAGCAGCCGCATTTGGTCGACCCGCCCCCTCTTCGTCGAGTTCACTGCGTAGACCCCATGACGAGGAGTATATTGCCCCGACATCAAGCAGGCGCGGCTCGGCTGACAATTGCCGGCGGCCGAGTAGCCATTGGTGAAAACCATTCCCTGCTTCGCTAGCCGATCTAGGTTCGGCGTCTCGTGGAAATCGGAACCTTGATAGGCCACCTCGTTCCAACCGAGATCGTCGGCGAAAATCAAGACGATATTTGGGCGCGATGTGTCGGCGGCGGACGCCTGCGTGACAACTGTAAACAGAGTCAACAAGCACAATAGCAGAGCATTTCGAGTCATTGTGTTGGTCTCGTCATTCGTTAGGGATCGCGTGAATAGTCCAATAAATCTCTTCCGTGAACGGATTGCCGTCGACATCGACCACATTCAATTGCAAGTGAAGCTGATCGACGGGGCGCAAGCCAGGGACTTTCAGCTTTAGTAACTTGCCATCGTCCGATAGCGAGGCTCCTTCGACGGCGAGTTGCTGCTTACCCTGTTTGCCCGTTTCGGGATGGAAAGTCGGCGATCCGTAGCCACCCGTCCATTTGTATTTCCATTGCTCGGCCGCATACGAAGCGATGTTGCTCGCTTTCTCTCGGTCGAGCGGAAAGTTGAATTCGATGTGAAGCTCGCGCGGGTGGACCTTGCAATCGGTAATCATCCGCAGCGGTTGGCCCGTGTAGCGAACTCGCTCGATTCCGCCGTCGGCGAGACCGGCGCGGCCGTTCTCGTTCCAGCCGTTGAGTCCTGTGACATACACCTGTCCGTCGGCCGGATTGACGCGCGCACGCATGATGCCCGTGCCGAAGTCGTGAGGCAACTCGACAAGGGCCGCTTGTGTCTGATCGCCGACCTGTTGCATCAGCAAATACAGCAGGTGTCCCTGGCCAAAACTCGTGTGCAGCAACCGGCCCGCCAGCGGGCCAAAGCGTTCGTCTTCAACGAACACCTGTCCCCCCGACGAGTTGTCGACTTCTTGTGGCATCCAAATGATCGGCTGGTCGAACGTCTCGGGGGGAATCACTTTCGTCGGGTCAATTCGACCGCCGTCAGGTGCCCAGCGGGCTGTCTTCGAATTTTGGACGTAGCCATAAAAGCCACCCGGCTTCACAAGGCTCACCTTCGACGCCGGCATCCAGGTTCCCTGGTTATCGCTAACGGTCACGCGACCATCAGGCAGAATTCCCATGCCGTTGGGCGTGCGGAACCCGGTGGCGATAATGCTTCGCGTCTTCCCATCGGGCGACACTTTTACAATCGCGCCGGGCAACTTGTAGTCGGTGTATTGTCCGCTTTTGGCGTAGTAGAAATTTCCCTCAGCGTCGGTTTGCAGGTCGAAGTTGAAGGCATGAAAGAAAGTCGATACGTCATCATCGGCGCTGAAGCTCTCGTAAAAATCGGCCTCTCCGTCGTTGTTCAAATCGTGAAGCCGAGTCAACCGATCGCGACAGGTGACGTAAATCAGCCCGTCGACCACCTTAATGCCGAGTGGCTCGAACATGCCCCCCGCGAACCGCTTCCAGCGCAGGTTCAGCAGCGTGTCGTCGATGCCCGAGACGATCCAGACATCGCCCCCCATGGTGGCGACGACCATTCGCCCGTCAGGGAAAAAGTCGATAGCCGATGTGCGAAACCAAGTGTTCCAAGGGGTCGAGTCGGGGAGCGTAATCGTATCGACCGCATAGGCACCCGTTTCGTAGCCGAGATAGCCGACATTCTCGATGATGTCGGGCCACCGTAATTTGCCCCCCTCGGTCAGGGATACGGGGTCGATCGGTTCGAGTGGTTCGCCGCTCGTTGACTCGATCGAGCGAACAATATCGACAAGACGTGGCGCGTTGTCGGCAGGGATGTCGACCACCCAGCGATTCTGGTCGTCCTTCGCCAGCCGGAACCCATCGATATCGCCACTCATTGCCGGACGTTGCTCTCCACCGACGGCCAGCACGAGTGCTCTGCCGGGGCCAATCTGCAGCGTTTGGCGGATGGCGATTTGCCCCTCGATGGCAGTCGAGACTTCGAGAATCTCACGACCATCGATCGCATAAGCCAGCACGATTTGGTCGCCATGCAAGTAGTGGCCATGGTAGTCGAGCCACTTTGTTGGCAAGGGGCCGCGCGGCAATAGATCGTCCGTCGGGTAGTCGAGCGTGCCGTCGTGTCCCCACTGCCAGAGGCCGAGTGCCTCGGCGATTTCTCCTCTCGGCTGCGGATAGCCTTCGCCGCGACCCCGTTTGTGCTGGGTTTGATCGACATCGAGAAACCCGCCCGACCAGATCTTGGCTTGATCCATCGTGTGCAGGTCGTAAGCGATCGTCATGTTCCCCAGTTTGACAGTAAGCGCGCTATTGACGTCGCGACCAAGTTGCGAGGCGAGTGCCGGACCGTAGTCGCGGTCGGGGGCGGGCTTGAATTCGCCCATGTCGGTTCCCTTGGGAAGCGATGCCAAAAATTCGTCGGTCACTGGTTGGTAATCGGGATTCGACTCTTTCATGAAACGATTGCGGATATAGCCGATCACTTCGTAGCGTTCGCGCGGCGAAAGCGCCGTCACGGCCCCCATGAGTCCGTTGCCGTGAGAGAGGGTCTTGAACATGCTGTAAGGGTCAGAACCGAATTTCAGTTTCTGAGTTCCGAACGCACGGGCGGTGGCGAGCGTAGGTGTGTTGCCATCGGGACCGTGGCATTGGATACATGAGGTTTCGTAAATCTGGGCGCCCCGTCGCCCCTCTTCATTCGTCGCGGCAATGATTCGTGCGTGGTTGAGGTTGGCAGTATCATCCTTGGCGAGAAGTTCTTCGGGCGATGGTTGTAGTTCTTGCTGCCGCGCCGGCCCCCCCTCTTGAATCGCGAACAGATAGCTCAACAAATCGAGAAAATCTCGCTCCGAAGTCAGAGAAGCCACCAATCCATCGGGCATCATCGATTTCTTTGAGTTGGCCCTGTAGTCGATTTCGTCTTTGGCAAATTTGATTTCTTCTTGCAAGTTGGCCGCGTCGCGCAAAACGATTTCTTTGTCGTCTTCGCGGACGAGCAAGCCAGAGACGATTTTTCCGGCCACCGTTTCGAGCTGAACTGTTTCGTATCCCTCGCGGATTGACTTTGAAGGATCGATAAGCGCTTCGACCAAATGTACGTCGGTGATCTTGTCGCCCAATTGCGCCAAGTCGGGTCCGAGCGGCGATCGGCCTTCGTCTGATTTGTGGCAAGCGGCGCAGGCTGCCGGCGAAGTAAGAAAAACCATCGCCCCGCGCTGGGGATTACCACGCCGCCGGGCCTCGATGGCGAGTCGATTGGCGTCAACTTGATTGAGCGGTTGCTGGAGTGTCTCGCACTGCGCGACCGATAGGGTCGCCACCAGAGTCAAGAACAGGCTGATCGTTCGTGTCACAAAACGAAAGGGCATTAAGTTCGGCAACATGCTAGAAAGTGTCTCCGCGAATTCATGCTCGGTGATGTCGGAATGCTGCTTTCTATGATCGCAAGCCGCCGTGAAAAAACGGGCGCCGAGAAGGCAACGCTAGCAAGGCAGTATAGCCGCTCGCCATGCGATGTGCGCTATCGGCAAGAAGGCCCATCGGCAAAGTATTACAAGATCGAACGCAAGCATCCAAAATGGGGCAATCTATCGCACCTCAGCGACCAATGCTTAGCGGGTGCGGCCGATTTAGCGATTCACCACGGGTTGGCGACGCTGATTCGGCAAACCTATCGCCAAAAAATGCGCACCGAGTGCAAGACTACACCTTTATCGACGCCACTTCCAAATGCGGCGCGGCATTCGCTGTCCCGTCGTCGTCGAGCAATCGATAGCCATGCTCGGCACTTGGGTCGACAACAAACGTCTTGGGATAAGTGAAGCCCGGTTTGCTCTGTCCAGTGAATTTGGCGGCATAGCGAAGTCCGCGGGCGAGCCATTGCTTGGCGTGGGCGGCGACTCCATCGACGCCGATGCTCGCATCGCCGACTCTCCCTTTTTTCCGCAGCCAATTGTTGGCGGTGTGGACGTTAATGCGTCGCTTCGCCCGGGCGTTCTTGTGTTCGGTCGAGAGCGACACGTTCAGCCCATCGAGATTCTCGACTCGATGGGGTGCAAGTTGGGGCCAGGTGATTACTTGCCCCGGCTCGGCATCGAACACCAACGCGTAACGGTCGAAGCTCGGGTCATAGGGAATCTCTTCCGACCACTCTCCCGCACACACTTTGCCCAACACCAGTGGCGACGCAAAGCGGTTGTCGTGGTAGGGATAGACCCACACGCGTTTTTTGCCGCGAATGTGCCATAGCATATTGACCGGCATGTCGACGTGATAAGGCACCCACGCACCGGGCGACGAAATCAACAGGTTCGCCGTTCGCTGCTCAGCACGAAAGCCCGGCTTGTTGGCTTCGATATCGTCAAATAGCGAATGTATGGCCTGGGCATAGCGAGGCTGATTAACGAGCATATTGCGGCAGTTGATCCAAAGCCTCCCACGCCGCACAAGCGCAATGAGCGTTTCGCCATCGACACCATTTCGATCGCCTTCGCGCCAATCGAACACGCACGGCTCGACCCCCATTGTGTTGACGCTCAAGTCAGTCACTGGATACGAGTCGATAATCTCGGCAAGCGCTTCGTCGGTAAAGAGACCCGAATCAGCCAATTTGTGGCGTGCGACAAGAACACCTTCTTCGACGGTACGAAAGTCTTCGCGAGACCATTGATCGAGCAAACTCATGGGGGGAGCGACTCCGAGAGTGGACAATAATATTGAGATGGGGCGTGGGCGTCAGCCTTCGGGGGTTTCAGCCCTCACCCGAAGGCGGACGCCCGAGACTCACGCAACTCTAGTTCTCGAATGGGAGTCGCAACGGAGATGAGCCCCTTAATTTCCCGGCTATTTCGGCAGCCAAGACAGCGATACAAGCGATCGGGACGATTGCCAGCAAAACAGTGGCTATTGCAAACGGCCAGCAAACGGATAGCTGACATCAATCTGAGCGGCGGCGTTCATTTTTTGCCGATTGCTATTTCAATTGCGATTGTAGCGGTTAAGCTAAAGTCAGGTGACGCGAGCTTAGTGCCTTTTCATTCGCATTGATCATCTCCCCGGCTCGCCTCACGCGACACGTTGTTCGCAAAGAAATTTGAAATGTCGCCGCGCTCACCAAGGCGTGGATGTCATCTCTGATCGGGACGTTTGCGATATCGCTCCACCGTCTCGCGACGGTGGCTACATTCGCGGTTCGAGCTAACTGGAACACATCGAATGGGCCAGTTTCTTGTTTTTTTGTTAAGGAGTCTCGTCATGGTCTCTGCAATCGACACTAATTCGCTAGCGAACGTTGGCTGGATCGAGCATCAGATGCTCGAACACATCAAGAACGCACTGCGAGTGACAATCCACTGGCGGGCGCCGTCGGTGTCTTCGGGGCGCAAGCTGTCGAGTGTGCGGTTTGCGATGAAGTCCTTTCAGAGGCACCTGCAGCGAGTCGTTCGTATTGAAGAAGAAGATGGCTATTTGTTCGGCCTCGCCGAGTCGAAGCCTAACTCGCAGCACCAAATCGAGCGACTGCAAGACGATCATCGACGGTTTCGCAATCGCGCCGACGAGCTGATGGAGACACTCAATGACATGGCCGATTGGCAATCGGATGAGTTGAACGACGTTTGTCAGCAAATTGCCGAACTTCTCGAAGATGTTGATCGCCACGACGCCGAAGAGGTGCAACTGTTGCAAGAAGTGATGTTGCACGACGAAGGTGGCGAAGGCTAATTGTCGAAAATCGGGTGCGACACTCTCGCCTTTACCGAGGGTGACAGCGTACAATGCAGCAGTTGGGTCGGCGTGAGCGGGCCCGAATGCTGCATTTTCACTGCTGCCCTACGATTGCTGCCATGCCTCGATATACCAAGAACCTCGATCGTCTACTCGCTTCGTGGCCCTATGTATTTGGCGAAGTCGAGGCCCGTCGCGAACAGGGAAGCGATGGACGCGATGTGCTGTTGCTAAGAATCGACATGGGCGTGCTCCAGATGGAGACGACCGGTCGACCCGATGGCGAGCACCCCGACGGGTTCGAGACGATCTATGACCTGCTGCTCGCCAAGGCATTTGAAGAAGGTGAAGAATTCGAGCTAACGCCCGATGAGTGTACCCAAGTCGATCGCGAATTTGTCCAGTTCTATCACCGACGAGTCTGCTGGATGGCCCTTGGCGAATTCCAACGCGCGGCTGAAGATGCCGACCACACGCTATCGCTCATGGATTTCAGTTCGGCCCATGCACCAATCGAAGAGTGGGCCGAAATGCACGAACAATATCGGCCGTTCGTGCTGTTCCACCGCACGCAAGCCATGGCGCTCGCTTCGCTCGATAATCTCGACCCGGCCGGCGCGGTTGAACAAGTCGACCGGGGAGCCGAGCAACTGCTTTCAACTTATCAAGCGTTGGGGCTCGAAGACGACGAACTCGAAAACGACGAGTTTCTCTCCCGGCTGCGAACGATGAAGCTGGCACTGGCGCAGCAATACCAAATTGAACCGACACTCTCACAGCAACTCGCCGAAGCGATCGCCAGCGAAGATTACGAACGGGCTGCCCGGCTTCGCGACGAGTTGAACAACGACCGACAGTAGCGCGCGTCGCCAAGACTTTCGCTACCCTCAGAAGTTTGTAACTTCCGGTTATCCGCTTGCATGAGTTGCAAAAGTGATAGCAACTGCGGAGGCCGGTTCATTTCACGCAACGGCTGATTTCGTGGCGTTTCGCGATATTTCGCCACTTGCCGAGAACTTCGGCACACCAAGTGCGTAGTGTATTTAACGAGTCCGACGGGGGACCAAACGAGTCATGAGATGCGATTTTTTAGAGGCCAACGCGGAGCGTTGCCACTCTGACTCAATCGGTCGTCGGCAGCACAGGTTCTATCTTTTTTACCAACCAAGGGAGTGAGTCATGTTGGTTCTTACACGGAAGCACGACGAAACTATCCACATCGGCGATAACATCGTCATCACCATTCTCAAGACCAAAGGCAAGACGGTTCGCATCGGCATCCAAGCACCGCACGAAGTGTCTGTATTACGTGGCGAATTGGCCGAAGCCCGCCAGTTCGAGCAGTCGAACAGCGACGCGACAGAACCGCCAGCGAAATCGGTCGCAGCGGGCAAACAGCCCGAGCCACACGTTGCCGCAACCCGTGTATCGCGCCGCGATCGGACGCGGGTGCTGCCATCGTTGCTCGCTGGCGAGAATCCGTTGCGTAGCTACTTGAATGCTCGGAGCGAAGTGCTGAGTTAGCCGTTATTGAAAACTCCAGCCGCGAAGACCTTCGCAACCGTGAAATGTCAAACTTTAGCGACCGGGCTGTCGTGTTGGGTTGTAGCAAAACTTCTTGATCGACATGGCCTGTTGCACCGATGTAAAGGTTATCGGTGCCGACGAAGCGGAGCAGTCGGACCTCCCCTTGCTTGGCGACGGGCAATCCTACTGCCGCAACCTGCTGGCGCGGTAGCAAACAAGGTATTTCACCATGGCGGCGGCTGGTTGGCTGACATTTAAGTTTTGGTCGTTCGGTTCGGGTTCGAGCGCCGACAAGGCACTGTTTCGGCGCGTCGGCACGCTCAAGCCTCGCCGCATTGTCGAAGTTGGCATTGGATCGCTCGACCGTGCCTGTCGACTCATCGCCGCCGCTCAGCGATTCGCCGATGGCGACACCATTCGTTACACGGGAATCGACTGGTTTGAGGAGCGATCGGCACCGCTCGAGCCCATGCCGCTGATTCACGCGTACCGCGAACTGCACGCCACCGGAGCGACTGTGCGGCTCATGCCAGGGAACCCTGGTGGCGTGTTACCGCAAGCGGCCAATGCGTTGCAGCGAACCGATTTGATTATCATTTCTGCCGCTGTGTCGGATATTTCTCTTCAGCGATCCTGGTTCTATCTGCCGCGGATGTGCCAGACTGGCACCCTCGTTCTGCGTGAAAGCATCGACGAAAAGGGGAAACGGCAGTTTAGCGAGATTCCCGCCACCGAGATTTCGTCGCGGGCGTTGCAAGCGCAACCCAGCAAAGCGGCCTAATTCGGCGAACCGATCGCGCCTGAGCCGCGTAGTGCTGTCGTGGTTGCCCGCTGACCACCGCACCCCGCCGGTGAACCAGCAGACTGAACCCGGCGTCATTGCGATGCCGACCACCATTTTGGGTAATCTTCGACTGCCCATTCGGGTGGCCGGTCGTTAAGATATAGTGGTCGCTTGAAATACAGATGCTCATTGCCTGATCGCCATTGCGAAGACTGGCGATGAGCCAGTTCCCTTCCGATGCCGAGCCGCATCATGTCTTCTATCCCCGTTAATGGTCCCGTCCACGGCCTACCTGCTGATAGTGCCGAGACGATCGATGCAACCATGGGCAAGTCGCCCAGCAGCACCGATCGCCTTCGCTCGGCCACGCGGGGCATGATTGCATTGGTCGAGGGAAGTTCGCTGCACATGAGCGGTGAAACCCGTGTGTTGCTGCAACATCGGCTGAGGGCGGCAGCGATTGTGTTGTTTTCGGGCTTTGCTGCGTTCCTGTTGCGTGGCATCGTCATGGCCGACGAAAGCAAGCCGCTGTTTGTAGTGCATGTCATCATCACCATCTTCTCGGGTGCAATGATTTGGTGGCTGGCGACACAACAGAACCTTTCGCTATTCGCCCTACGCCTCGGCGAACTGGCTGTCTTTGGCGGTCCAGCATTGTTCTTTCTCGTTCTGAGTCAACAAAACTTGCAGATCGCGGCAAACCTTACCGAGGGCGCTCATCTGCCCATCATTATCGTCCCCTGGTTGCTGCTGATTTTTATTTACGCATTGTTTATTCCCAACAATTGGCGCCGTGCGTTGTTGGTGCTTACTCCCCTCGGACTCGCACCGCTGGGCGTGATGGTTTTTCAATGGGCGATGTGCCCCGGCTTCAAGACTTGCATCGTCCACGATCATTACGCGAACTACGCGTTCGAGCAAGGAATGGTCATGACGCTCGTTGTCTGCACCGCCACGCTTGGCGTTCATCTCATCAATCAACTCCGCCGCACCGCGTTTGCCGCCAAGCAACTGGGACAATACCGACTCAAGCAGAAACTCGGCTCCGGCGGCATGGGCGAGGTCTATCTGGCCGAGCATCAGATGATGAAACGCCCCTGTGCGATCAAGCTCATTCGACCCGATAAAGCGGGCGACCCGCGTGTGCTGGCTCGCTTCGAACGCGAGGTCCGCAGCACGGCCAAGCTCTCACACTGGAACTCAATCGACATCTACGACTACGGCAACACGGCCGACGGCACCTTCTATTACGTGATGGAATATCTGCCTGGGCACAATGTTGGCGAGCTTGTCGAACGCGATGGACCGATGCCCGCCAACAGGCTCGTGTTTCTGATGGATCAATTATGCGCCGCGCTGGCCGAAGCCCACGGCATCGGCCTGGTGCATCGCGATATTAAGCCGGCCAATATATTCTGTTCGTATCGAGGCGGCGAGTTCGACGTTGCCAAACTACTCGACTTTGGGCTCGCGAAACCAACCATCGAAGTCGGTGACGCGACGCTCACCCAAGAGGGAGCGATCACCGGATCGCCCCTGTTCATGTCGCCCGAACAGGCCACCGGCGAACGCGACGCCGACGCGCGAAGCGACATCTATTCACTCGGCGCGGTCATGTACTACCTACTCACCGGCCGGGCCCCGTTCATGTACAGCCAGCCGATGAAGGTGATCATCGCCCACGTCAGCGAAGACCCCGTTCCACCCCGCGACTTGATGCCCGAGATCCCCGAACCGCTCGAAGACATCGTCATGCGGTGCCTCGAAAAGGATCCCGAAGACCGTTTTCAGGATGTCGGCGATCTCCGCCGCGCTTTGCGCGACTTGGTCTTCGACAGTCCCTGGACCTTCGAACGAGCAAACGAGTGGTGGAGTTGCAAAGGTTGTCCCCAACGAAAAGCGATGGCCGCCGCGGCGCTCGAAGCAGCGGCGGTTTAGACACGCTAGTCCAGCGATTTGTTGAGCTTTACACACGAGTGAGCGGCCTCGCATGGGTGATTGTTCGCGACCCTCGACTCAGCGATTTCCCACCCGGCAGTCGATTTAATTTCTGACTAGTAAAGACAGCTACCCACCATCGGCAAGCATCTGCTAAACTCACGCCATCATGGTTGCCGCCTTTACGCTTCCGCTCGCCCAAACCGACGCCGCCCATCCCTACGGCTGGCTGAGCCTTGCGCCACCGCTGGTGGCGGTCGTGATGGCCATCGCCACCAAGCGAGTTTACATCTCGCTGCTCACCGGCATTGCTGTCGGCGCGCTCATCATGTCGGAGGGGGCGCCCGTCGAAGCGACGGCGCAGTTGCTCGAAACCCACTTGTTTCGCTCGCTCATCGAAGAGAGCAAGCTCAGGCTCATGACTTTCACACTGCTCATTGGCGCGACGATTGGCATCGTCAGTGCCAGCGGAGGCATGACCAGCCTCGTGCAGTTGCTCTCGCCACTGGCGCGCGGCCGTCGCAGTGGTCAATTGGTTGTTTGGGGTTCGGGTCTGCTGGTCTTCTTTGATGACTACGCCAACACATTGCTCTTGGGCAGCACATTTCAATCGACGTGCGACCGGCTGCGGATTTCGCGCGAGAAACTCGCCTACCTTGTCGATTCGACCGCCGCGCCGGTAGCGGGGCTGGCCATTGTGTCGACCTGGATTGCGCTCGAGATCGGTTACATCGAAGATGGGCTGAAGGCGGCCGGTGCCGACGAAAGCGTCTCGGCGTTTGCCTTGTTTCTTAACTGCATTCCCTATCGATTTTATGTAATTCAAGCGTTGTTATTGGTGTTAATCGTCGCGCTCACAGGCCGCGACTTTGGGCCCATGCGCCGGGTTGAACAGGATGCCGTCGATGGCAAGAAATCAGACGACGTAACCCCAACACCCACTGTCGTCGCGAGCAGCCATTGGCTCTATGCTGTGCTGCCGATTTTGGTGACCTTGATCGTCGTCGTGTGGCTGATGATTTATACCGGTTGGCAAGAGCCAACGGATAAGCATCCCATGGGGTCGCTCATTTGGCTCCGTGATACTTTTGGCAATGCGTCGTCGAACCTTGCGCTGCAATACGGCGGACTCGTTGGGTTTGGCTTCGCTATCGTGTTGTGTCGCGCGACCGGCAAGCTTCCCGGCAACCAACTGTGGAATGGGGCATTGCAAGGAGCCAGTGCAGTGCTACCGGCGGTGATTATTCTTTGGCTCGCTGGTGCGCTGTCGCGAATGGCAATGAACCAACCGCTCGCTGGTGATCCTCCTCCACTTTACGAACTTAGCGACTACCGGCTTTATGCTGGCGAATATCTAAGAGATCTGCTGACCGCACTGAACGAGAATCCCGCTGCAGCCGAGTGGTTTAAGTTCTTGCTTCCGTCAGTCGTGTTCATATTGGCGAGCTTTGTCGCTTTCTCGACCGGCACCAGTTTTGGCACCATGGGCATCCTGCTGCCGATGATCGTGCCCCTCGCCCACGGCACGCTAGCGGCCGACGCCGCTGCGTTCGAGGCCGAACCGCTGATGCTCGCCAGCGTCGGCAGCGTCATGGCCGGCGCGATTTTTGGCGACCATTGTTCGCCAATCAGCGACACCACCATCCTCAGCAGCCAAGCGAGCGGTTGCGATCATATTGCCCATGTGAACACACAAATGCCTTATGCCTTGCTCGGCGGGGGGGTCTCGATCTTGTTCGGCACGCTCCTCGTCGGCACCGGGATCAACGTGTGGCTGCTTCTCGCCCTGCAAACGATCGCGATGATTGTGTTCGTGCTGTTTGTCGGTCGACCTGCCGTATTTAGCCCCCGGTCAATGACCGGGGGGCCTGCTGATAAGTAAGTGATTTATTGAGCCGGTAACGTTAGCCACAGGGTGAGTTTCTTCGAATCCTTCCATCGAAATGAAAACATTCTTCATCATCGGTGGCGGTATCGTGGGGCTCGCCACCGCGTGGCGGCTCACACAACGGTTCCCCAGCGCGCGGGTCACCGTGCTCGAAAAAGAACACGCCATCGCGCTCCATCAAACGGGTCGTAACTCGGGCGTCATCCATAGCGGCATCTACTACAAGCCGGGCTCGCTGAAAGCCACTAACTGCCGCGAGGGAAAGCAGCAACTCGAAGCGTTTTGTCAGGACCAACAAATTCCCTTCGACCGCTGTGGAAAAGTTGTCGTCGCGACCCGCCAAGACCAACTCGCGGCACTCGATGCTATCGAACAGCGTGGCCTCGCCAATGGAGTCGCGAGTCAGCGAATTACCGTCGAACAACTGCACGAACTCGAACCTCACTGCGCCGGCGTCGCGGCGCTGCATGTGCCCGAGACTGGCATCGTCGACTACACCGCCATTTGCCATCGCCTCGCGAAACTGGTCGTCGATGCCGGCGGGCGGATCGTGACCGGGGCCGAAGTGAACGCCATCGCCGAGCGCGGCGAACAGATCATTGCCTCGACCAACCAAGGCGAGTTTGTCGCCGACTTCGGGGTTAACTGTGGAGGCCTCTACTGCGATAAGATCGCGCGCATGACGGGTGTCGATCCCGAGATTCAAATCGTCCCCTTTCGCGGCGAGTATTTCACCTTAAAACCAGCGGCCGCCCATTTAGTACGCAACCTCATTTACCCGACTCCTGATCCAGCATTTCCGTTTTTGGGTGTGCACTTCACTCGCATGATTGGCGGTGGCATTGAGTGTGGCCCCAACGCGGTGCTCGCGTTCGCGCGCGAGGGATACACCCGCTGGCAACTCAAACCAAGCGAATTCGCAGCCACGATTGGCTTCGCCGGGTTTCGCAAATTGGCGACTCGCTACTGGCGCACAGGCCTCGGCGAGTTGTGGCGAAGCTACAGCAAAGGGGCGTTCGTCGCCGCGCTACAGCAACTCGTTCCCGAAATCCGTAGCGAACACCTTCAGCCGGCCCCGGCCGGTGTCCGCGCTCAGGCGGTACGGCCCAATGGCGAGTTAGTCGACGACTTTTTGCTAAAGCCGGCCGGTCGCATGTTGCATGTACTCAACGCCCCCAGCCCGGCTGCGACAGCTTCGCTGCGGATCGGTCAGACAGTGGTCGATGCGATTGCCGAGCGCGTGGCGTCGTCGGGCTAACCGACTTCAACCCCCTTCCAGAACGCGACGTAGCCTTTGATATTCGCGGCCGCCGGTTTCGGGTCGGCGTAGTACCACGCCGCCTGCGGGTTCACGGCGTCGCCGACGGCGATGTCGAAGTAGTTGGCCGTTCCTTTCCAACCACAAACCGTGGTGTGGTCGCTCGCCCCGAAGAACTCGCGTTTCAGTGACTCAGCAGGAAAGTAATGATTGCCGTCGACGACTTCGGTCGCGTCGCTCTCGGCCAGTACGGCACCGTTCCAAGTGGCCTTAAACATCATGGCTTTGGGCATAATCGTTGTTCCTAGAGTAATGAGTGGTCTGTCGAAAGATCGTAGTAGCGGAAGTGTAAGTTGTTAGTCTCTGGACGCTCGATGCCCCACATTCCACTGCGAAAGTCACACCAACTGTCGGTCCACTCTTGCCCCCCGGTGTGCCTCGGGAGTTTGTTTCGTTCTGACCGTTTTGACCCCGAAATGGCAAACACGATTGGAGCGGACAAAACCCCGATTTTTGTCTCTCGCCGAAATCGCAAAAATAACTTGTTTTCCAGTCGATTTCGCACGTCGCCAGTGAATTTCGTACCTGGGTTTTGACTGACCAGTTGGTGACGTTTTGGACAAAACCCATTTTTGAGAGTCGAGAGTCGAGTGTGGAGAGTCGAGAGGAAAGGATTGGTAGCATGGGCGTCCCCGCACGTACGACGCAGCACCCAAGAGCCGTGCCCGTAAGGGTTCGGGTGAGTTGAGTTTCAAGTTGTCAGTTGTCAGTTGTCAGTTGTCAGTGGGCGGTGGGCGGTTTCGC
>JBGSWC010000104.1:0-3868 GCA_041752635.1 Pirellulales bacterium
GCGTTTCGACGCTCGACCTGGTGGCGCGGGGTGGCGAACTCGGCATCGCCGATGCGTGTGAGATCATCCGGCAGGCCGCTGTCGGATTGCAATACATCCATCGCCAACGGCTTGTGCACCGCGACATCAAACCGTCGAACCTGATGGTGACGATCGTCGACGATTCATCGCCGCCGGGGGGCTCCGGCTCGAAGAGCCACGACGGTCGGATGCCGCTGGTCAAGATTCTCGACCTGGGCCTCGCACTGCTGGTGAGTGACGACGACGACCGGCTCACGCGCATGGACCACGGGGCGATGGGGACCGCCATGTACATGTCGCCCGAGCAATGGCGGACCACGAGCGTCGATATTCGCAGCGACATCTACAGCCTTGGGTGCACGCTTTATCACTTGCTCGCCGGGCAGCCACCTTTCTTCGACAGCGATCTGCGGCCGCAACGGGCGCACGAGCTCGCGCCGGTTCCCACGTTTCCGGCGCACGTCGGCGCGCCGCGAGAATTAAACGCTGTGCTCGCCAAGATGCTGGCAAAGAATGCCGACGATCGCTACCAAACTCCCGGCGAAGTGGCTGCGGCGCTCGCGCCTTTTTGCGAGGGTCAACGCGTCGTGGCGGTCATCGACCAAGTTCGCGGAGCCCATTCGCGGCACCTCGCGCTCGGATCGTCGTACAACGATACGCTGGCCGGTTCGAGTCCTTACAGCGACACATCGCCGAGCCGTCCGCAAAGTCTGTTCACGACAACTGCAAAACGACACTGGCGGTCGCTGCTCGCGAGCGTCGTGGCAGTTGGACTGTTGGCGGGGGGAGTGGCGGCCGTCTGGCACTACGTCGCCAGCGCTGGCCAACAAGAAGTGCTCGCCGCGCGGGCGGGAGAACTCGACACGGCGGCTAAGTTCGCTGCGCGCGAGGTTTCGGGTGAGATCGACAAGCGATTTCGGATACTTAGCGACTTAAGCACGACGCCGATGGTACAAGAGCAACTCGACACAATCGCGAGCACTCCCTTCGACAGCGCGCTGTGGGAACCACTACAGAGTTGGATTGAAGGCGAAAAACTCGTCCATGAAGACGAGACGCCCGCCGAGAGCTGGTTCATCAACAGCCAACAGGGCATTCAAGTCGCCCGCGCGCCGCGGTCGTTCGACAGTCGAGGGCAAGATTATTCGCATCGCGATTATTTCAATGGGCAAGAAGCACCGGTGCCCGAGGGAACGAAGGATGTGAAGCCGATTACGGTCGAACACCAATCGACAGTTTATGAAAGCACCACCACCGGCCGGTTGAAGGTGGCGTTCAGTGTGCCGGTGAGCAACGGGGCCAATCTGGCCAGCGAGCGACAAGTCGTGGGTGTGCTCGCGATGAGTGTCGACCTGGGCGATTTTGAAGTGCTGGAGAACGAATTACGCAAGGGGCTTGAAGTCGTGCTCATCGATCTGCGGACCGACTACATCGAAGGCGAACCAAAGCGGGGACTGATTTTGCACCACAACGACCTGCCGCCCCGCAAGCCGGGCGATCCCCCGCCGCGCGTTGATCCCGAATTGCTCGCTGACATCGAGACCCAGCTCACCAAACCAGCCGGCACACCTCGCCTGATCGCCAGCTACGCCGACCCACTGGGCCGTAGCGACCGCCAATATCGCGGCGTCGTCGCACCGGTCATCGTCAAGCGCAACAGCGAAGCTCGGCGCGATACGAAGTGGTTGGTGTTGGTGCAGGAAGCAGTGGAGTAGAATCAGAAGAGTTTTCCAACACGTTGCCGCTAAATCTTTACCGGGATATTTATGGGAGTCACCTACACGACCGTCGCGATTACCGACCTCGGCAAGAAGTCCGCGCCGTATTCGGCCGAGTTTCTTGTCGATACCGGTGCGATTGATTGCATGGCTCCTGCGGCCGCGCTCGTCGCACTCGGCATCGAACCCGAAGGAGAGGCCGTCTACGAATTGGCGAATGGCGAAGAGGTAAAGTTCGACTACGGTTTTGCCCGCGTCTCGGTACTTGGTGGAGAGACCGTCGCACAGGTTGTCTTTTGTCCCGAAAATGCCGGGCCAATTCTGGGAGTTGTTGCGCTCGAAAATCTGGGACTGGTTGTCGACCCGATTAGCCCGACACTGAAGCGATTGCACGCAAAACCAATGAAGTAAAACAGGAGTAATCAACATGCCCACACAATCTTGCGACATACTCACTCAAAAGAAATGTAAACCTTGCGAAGGGGGAGTCGAATCTTACTCGCCCGACGAGGCGAAGGCTCAACTTGCTGAGCACGAAGGGTGGTACCTCACCCACGATGGCCAGCGGATTCGCAAGGACTGGAAGGTGAAGAACTTCATGGCCGGCATGGAGTTCTTTGGCAAGTGTGCCGAGGTCGCCGAGGCCGATGGACATCACCCCGATCTGCACATCGAAGGCTATCGCAACGTGAGTGTCGAGTTGTGGACCCACGCGATTGGCGGGCTGAGCGAGAACGATTTTATTCTTGCGGCGAAGATTGATGAGCTGCCGATCAAAGTGGTGGAATGACGAATCGCTGTTCGTCGCTTCCGTTCGTCATTCGTCATTCGGATTTCGTCATTACCCCGCAATCCACCGTCTTGGCGGCGGTGGCTACATCGAGATGCACATGAAAGCCTTTGTCGTTCGCGAGCGAAAACAACTCGGCCGGGTCGAGGAAATTGACGTACACGAGCTGTTCGATGGCCAAGTGGCAATCGACGTCGAGTGGTCCGATCTCAACTACAAAGACGCCATGGCGGCCACCGGCCACCCGGGCGTCGCGGCCAACTTGGCCCACGTTCCGGGCATCGATTGTGCCGGTGTGGTGGCCGAGAGCCGGTCGTCCGACTACGCGCGCGGCGATAAGGTGCTCATCACCGGTTATGAATTAGGCGCTCCCGCTTGGGGCGGCTGGTGCGAACAAGTCCGCGTGCCGAGCGAGTGGGTCGTGCCCCTGCCCCAGGGCTTCGACGCCCGCCACGCAATGACGATCGGCACCGCCGGCTTCACGGCGGCGCAGTGCGTGAGCGCAATTGTCGACGCGGGCATCGCGCCCGATCGTGGCCGTGTGCTGGTCACTGGTGCCACCGGTGGTGTGGGTTTGTGGAGCGTCAAACTGCTCGCCCATCTTGGCTATCAAGTCGTGGCCATGAGTGGCAAGAGCGACGCACACGACGCAATCCGCGAACTTGGCGCAGCAGAAGTTGTCCGGCGCGATGCTCTCGAAACGAACGACACGCGACCCATGCTCCCTGCCGAGTGGTCGGCCGCTGTCGATACCGTTGGTGGCCAACCACTTGTGAACATCATCCGCAGTACCCACCATCGGGGCACCGTCGCGTGCTGTGGTCTCGTGGCGGGGACCGAGTTGCCGCTCACGGTTTATCCCTTCATCCTGCGCGGCGTAAGGCTCATCGGCATCGACTCGTCGAAGTGCCCGCGTGAGCCGCGGATGGAGATCTGGCGACGCCTGTCGAACGAATGGCACGTGTCGCTACCGGAGTCGTGGATCGACGAAACGACGCTCGAAGGCGTCGGGGATCATGTAATGAACATGCTCGGCGGAAATCACGCGGGGCGGACGTTGGTGAAGATCGAGCAGTGAGCCGAGTCGCGCGGGGGCGACAGCCACTCGGTGAAGCGGTCTCGCAAAAAGCTGATCGCTGAATGCCGAAAGCTCGTCCCCCTCGCCCGCTCCCTGCTAAACTGGAAACTATCCCACAGCCCTCGCTCAATCCGCCGCGATACCCCGCGTTTTGCAAACATTCACCCGACACAAATTGCCATTGTTGCTGGTGGCCTGCTACGTCGCGGGACGATTTATTCCCGCGCCGGGGGTGTGGCTGCATGAACTGCCCCTCGCGCC
>JBGSWC010000105.1:0-20450 GCA_041752635.1 Pirellulales bacterium
ATGTGTTCGATACGCTGCGCTGGACAAACCAGAAAGTGGCACCCGGCTCGGCAGGAGCCTCGCCCTCCCCTCGACGTCGCACGGGCGGGGCACGGGCGGGGCACGGCCGGGGACGCCCATGCTACCAATCCTTTCCACTCGACTCTCCCCACTCGACTTTCGACTCTCAAAAAACGGTTTTGTCCAAAACGTCGCCAACTGGTCAGTCAAAACCCAGGTACGAAATTCACCGACGATGTGCGAAATCGACTGGAAAACAAGTGGTTTTTGAGGGTTTTCGAGTGAAACAAAATTCGGGGTTTTGTCCCCTCCAATCGTGTTTGCCATTTCGTGGTCAAAACGATCAAAAACGAGCGGGCTTCCGCGGTCCGGAAAATCAGCCGCGTCGAAGTGGGCAAATGTAGCGATTCGCGCGATTTCGACGTGGAAACAGCCAGCGAAACGCGGGTTTCTGCACGAATTCCTAGCCAGACGCCGCCGACACGTTTAGACTGTAGGCTTGGTGGTTGAGCTGCTGTCAAGCAAATCGCCGTCCTGAATGAAAAGAGGAACAAGAGATATGACTCATCGCCATCGCGACGACGAATCAAAAAGCGATGCGGAGCCCGAAGGTCCGTGCGAAATCGCCATTGTTGGCGACCTGACCGACACCGAAGGAGATTTGACCGATCGGCTGTTGGGAGTTGAGCCTGGGGGCAAGTGCATTTTGTATTTTGACTCCCCCGGCGGCAGCCCCTACTGCGCGATGTCGCTGATGACGCTCATTCGGCTGCGTCGGATCGAAGCCACGGCCGTCGTCACGGGCGAGTGCTCGTCGGCCGCTTTGTGGCCCTTCGCGGCCTGCGTCAGACGGATCGTCACACCCTATAGCGTGCTGTTGTTTCACCCCATGCGGTGGCAGAGCGAAGAGAACGTCGGCTTGGCCGAGGCGGCCGAGTGGGCCCGTCACTTCGGCCAGCTTGAAGAAGACATGGACAACATTCTTGCCGACCTGTTCGGCGTCGACCGTAAACTGATGGCCGAGTGGATTTCGCCCGGCCGTTATGTGACGGGGCGCGAATTGGCCGGCGCCGGCATCGCTGAGTTGGTTGAATTTGCCGACATTCAAAAGGTCGACTTGTTTACCCCCCCCAGCAACGCGGCATCGAATGGCGCGGCGGCCGCGGCGCGTGGCTACCGTCCGGCGAAGCGACAACAGGCTTAGCGACCAATCGAACGTTTACAGGGACGAACGATGCACTGCCACAACTTCCAATCTCCTTCTTTTTCGCGGCGCGAGATGTTGCGCCGTTGTGCCGGCGGTTTTGGCTCGCTTGCGCTGGCCGGCATGTTGGCGGAGCAAACGCGTGCGACGGCTCCGCCGCAGTATGCTGCGCGGGCCAAGAGTGTGATTTTTCTCTACATGGATGGTGGCGTCTCGCAGGTCGATTCGTTTGATCCCAAACCACAACTGATTCGCGACAACGGTAAGCCATTTTCGGCGAAGATCGAGCCGACTCAGTTCGACAACGTCGGCAAAGTGCTGGCCTCGCCTTGGAAGTTCGGCCGGTATGGTGAAAGTGGACTACCGGTCAGCGAGTTGTTCCCCCGCATTGCGCAACATGCCGACAAATTGGCCGTCGTGCGCAGCATGACGAGTGAGTTTAGCGAACACAACACGGCTAATTTTTACCTGCACACGGGCCACGGCCTTTCGGGCCGGCCGAGCATGGGAGCTTGGCTCAGCTATGGGCTCGGCAGCGAGACGCGCGACTTGCCGGGGTTTGTGGTGATTAACGGAGGCCTCGTTCCGAGTGGTGGTCACGACAATTTCGCGTCGGGTTTTTTGCCGGCCCTGCATCAAGCGACGATGTTTAAGCCTCAGTCGCTGCCGGTGGCGAATCTGACACCGCCAGAACAACTGCAAGGCGAGCGAATGAATCGCGTTCGGAAGCTGCTGGCTGGACTCGACGAGACAGCCGCCACCGAATTCCACCACGCCGATGCGGTCGAAAGCGCCATCGCCAACTACGAGCTGGCCTATCGAATGCAATCGGCGGTGCCCGAGCTGGCCAGCGTCGACGACGAACCAGCCTACATACAGTCGCAGTATGGCCTCGATCACGAATTTGAACCAACGCGTATCTTCGGAAGACAGTGTCTGCTAGCGCGGCGGATGGTCGAGCGGGGGGTGCGGTTCATCGAACTCACCTGTCCACGCACCGCCGGCAACGATCGCTGGGACGCCCACGGCGGACTCCGCAAAAACCACAGCGAAAACGCGCTAGCAACCGACCAGCCGATCGCGGCGCTGCTTGGTGATTTGCAAGACCGAGGCATGCTCGATGACACGCTGGTAGTTTGGACAGGGGAATTTGGCCGCACTCCGTTTGCGCAAGGCAATGACGGCCGCGATCACAACCCCTTTGGCTTCACGACATGGCTCGCCGGAGGGGGAGCGAAGGGGGCGACCGTGTATGGTGCGACCGATGAGTTCGGCTATCGCGTCGTCGAAAATCGCGTCACGATTCACGATCTCCATGCGACCATGCTCCACCTGCTCGGTATCGATCACACGAAGCTGACATACCGGTTCGGCGGCCGCGACATGCGACTGACCGATGTGCATGGTGAAGTGGTGAAGGGTATTTGCGTTTAGCACCACTGAGACACGTTTAGCACCACACGAGACACAGAGGACACTGAGCTACCAAAGTAAAGATTCAAGAATAGCTTTGTAGATTTGCATAATGGCAGCGGTGCAATGGAGAACGTCATTCCAAAGAACTGAATTTCTCGGTGTCCTCAGTGACTCAGTGGTGCATTGCTATTTGACGTTGTGGAAATCGCAAATGATCTGCCACGCTTCCTCGGGCGACTCGGCGTAGCTAATCAAATCGAGGTGGTCGTCGGCGATCACACCCTCGTCGGCCAGTTGCTGAAAATTGATGACGCTCGACCAGTACTTCTTGCCATAGAGAATGATCGGAATCGCCTGCATTCGGCCGGTCTGCCTTAGGCAGAGAGTGTTGAACAATTCGTCGAGTGTGCCGTAGCCGCCGGGGAAGACCAGCAGCGCAGCCGCTCGCAAGATGAAGTGGAACTTCCGCATCGCGAAATAGTGGAATTGGAAGCAGAGTTCGGGGGTGATGAAAGGATTGGGTTCCTGTTCGTGAGGCAATTCGATGTTGAGTCCGATGTTCTTGGCCCCCACGTCGAAAGCGCCCCGGTTGGCGGCTTCCATAATGCCGGGTCCGCCACCGGTGGTGATGACAAACTCACACTTACCGTCGACTTGACAGGTGCTGCTGACCAGTTTCGCGAACTGCCGAGCGTGGTCGTAGTAGTAGCTTTTGGCAAGTTGAGCTTCGCTACGCACGACCGCCCGTTGCCGGGTCTTGTCTTGGGGGTTCTCGGCAGCAAGTTTCTTGGCATCGGCGACCCGTTGTTCGGCTTCGGCTCGGGGAATAATTTGCGTTCCACCAAACACCACCACGGTGGTGCGAATGTTGTGTTCGCGCAGCAACGTTTCGGTTTTTTGCAGTTCGAGTTGCATCCGCACAGGACGCATCTCGGCGCGCTTCAGAAACGTGCGGTCGTACTCGGCCAGCACATAACTGGGCGACTTCAGAATGGCTTGGCGATTGGCTTCGACCGCTTCGGAAAGATGGTCGCGGTGCGCGTCGAGCGTAAATTCATCGGGAGTCTGCATGAGAGGTCGGGGAAACACGGAGTGATGAATGATGAGCTTGTAGCCACTAAGAACCAGCCTGCGTCGTCGACGACTCGGTTGTTTGGCTGCCAGTGATCGACTTTTTGCGTTCGCCCCTCGTCGTGCGGTGGACAACGGACGCTTCAATGAAACCGCGAAACAACGGCTGGGCAGCGGTCGGTTTGCTCTTGAATTCGGGGTGATACTGCACTGCCACAAACCAAGGGTGGTCGTTCAGTTCAACCACCTCGACCAGTTTGCCGTCGGGACTCGTGCCGGCAAACATCATCCCATGGGCCTCGAAGCTTTGTCGGTATTGGTTATTGAATTCATAGCGATGGCGATGGCGTTCGCTGATCGCCGTTTCGCCATAGCACTCGGCCGACCGGCTTTCGGGCAACAACTCGGTTGGCTGAGCCCCGAGCCGCATCGTGCCCCCCTTGTTGGTGACCGAACGCTGTTCGTCAAGCAAACAAATCACTGGGTGCAACGTGTCTTTGTCGAACTCGGTGCTATGGGCTCCCTCGAGTCCGGCGACGTTGCGAGCGAATTCGACGACGGCACACTGCATCCCGAGGCAAATGCCAAAAAATGGCACACCTCGCTCGCGCGCGTAGCGAATCGCCGCCACTTTGCCTTCGACACCCCGCTCGCCAAAACCACCCGGCACCAGCACTCCATCGACTCCACTCAAGAGCCGCTCGGCACCTTCGACTTCGATATCTTCGCTGCGAATCCGCGTGACCCGCACTCGCGCCCGGTTGGCGATACCGGCGTGATCGATCGCTTCGTAAATCGACTTATAGGCGTCGACATGCTCGGCATACTTGCCGACGACCGCGATGGTGACTTCGTGAGTCGGATGCCGCAGCCCGTTGAGCAACTCGTGCCAATCTTGCAAATCGGGTTCGTGGGTTTGCAGTCCGAGTTTCTTGCAAAGCAGCGCGTCGAGCTTGTTCTCGACCAAGCTGAGCGGCACTTCGTAGATCGAAAAGTCTTTGTCGCGCTCTTCGATCACGGCTTCGAGCTGCACATTACAAAACAACGCGATCTTCTCGCGATCGTCGCGACTGATCGGTTGCTCGGTTCGGCAAATAAGAATGTCGGGCTGAATACCGATTTGACGGAGCAGTCCCACCGAATGCTGGGTCGGTTTGGTCTTGAGCTCGCGTGCCGCCTTGAGATAGGGGACCAGCGTGAGGTGAATGAACAGACAATTTTCTTTGCCGACGTCGAGCGGAAACTGGCGAATGGCTTCCAGAAAGGGCAAGCTTTCGATGTCGCCAACGGTGCCGCCGATTTCGGTAATTACCACATCGGGGGGGGGGCAGGTCGAACCGTCCTGGGCAATACGATGAATCACGTCTTTGATTTCGTTGGTGATGTGGGGAATCACCTGCACCGTTTTGCCGAGAAACTCGCCGCGACGCTCTTTTTCGATGACCTTCAGATAAATCTGGCCGGTCGTGAAGTTACTGAGCCGGTCGAGTGGGCTGCTGGTGAATCGCTCGTAATGGCCCAAATCGAGATCGGTCTCGCTGCCGTCGTCGAGCACATAGACTTCGCCATGCTGGTAAGGGCTCATCGTGCCGGGGTCGACGTTGATATACGGATCGAGCTTCTGCATCCGCACGCGAAGCCCCCGCTTTTCGAGCAACATGCCGATCGACGCGCTCGTGAGCCCCTTGCCGAGCGAGCTAACGACCCCCCCGGTGACGAAAATATGCTTAGTCATACTGAATTCCAGAGTCTCCCCGATCGTCCCTGCGTCGTCCGCCACGTTGAATCGTTCAGGGTACTCGAAGTGGTCGTCACTGACGAGCCACAGACAGGTGGAACACCCCGATATTCCACCATCGCCGCCACAACCCTACAAAATCAGCGATGCGTCATCACGTTCGGTCCCTCGGGCCGCGAAGCGGTCTGGAATCGGGATTGCCGAAATATCGACCGTCGTGGCCATGACTGGGAACTTTCTTGGTCCCGATTGCGTCGGATACCCGATGGCACCCGGCAACTTGGCCGCAGGGGCGAAAAAACTCGGGGAAAATCGCGTAATGTTTATTGCCATAAAGTTGACCCAAATAATTATGCCAATTACGATAAGTGTTCGTGATGAGCGGAGTGCGCGCCCAACACCACCCGAGGCAGGTGGTCGTCGTCTCCGATTTTCACGCAACACCAACCTACTCACGGAACTTTGATACAGCACGACGATCGCTAAGCACCGGCGATCGTCCTACCTCTAGTCCTTCCCACGGTGCAAGGCTTGTGACACATGAAATTGCGTTCAGCGGACTCGACTCGCCGAAATTTCTTCCAGCGTCTACGCGCCAAACAAGTGGGCATCGCCGGCAGCGTTGCCGCCCACACGCGGCGGTCGCGATCGTTCGAGACGCTCGAACAACGGCATATGCTCTCGGGCGAATCGCTCGGTTTCGACGATATCAATACGACGTATGGGCCGATTCTGGAGCAGGAACCGCTCACCATTCAGACCGTGACGTCGGTCGAACAGTTCAATACGTTGGTACAGCAAATCGTGACGGGCCAGGTCGCCGCGCCGCCACAGTTCCAGATGCTGACGCCAGAGAACGTGAATTCGTTCCAGTTCACCGAAGCCCAGCCATTCGCGATTACGCCCGATGGCCGGTTGATGATATCCAGCAGCACCGCCGCTGGCTTTCAAACGATCCTCGACAACGAACTATTGTGGTACGAGTCAGGGGCCAACAAAGACTATTCGGGATACAGCACCCGCGCAATCCCCAACGACCCCCTGTTCGCCAAGCAGTGGCACTTGCTCAACGTCGGACAGCAAGTCGGCCAGCCCGATTACCAGTACATCCGTGGTACTCCCGGCGTTGATATTAACGTGTTGCCCGTTTGGGAAATGGGATACACGGGGGCCGGTGTGAATGTAGCGGTTGTCGACTCAGGTGTTGAGTTGCTTCATCCGGATCTCAAAGACAACATCGTTAGCGGTTTGCAGTTCGACGCACTCGACGGTGGTGGCAATCCGAATCCCAATTTCTTTGATCCTGGCACCGCGCATGGCACCGCGGTGGCCGGCATCATCGGTGCAGTCGACAACGACATTGGTGGCATTGGAATCGCGCCGGGGGTCGGGATTTCTGGCATTCGTCTTGTCGACGTTGGACTTAATGAGTTCTCGACCATCGAGGCGTTCCGCTTTAGGACCGATGACATCGATATTTACAATCACAGTTGGGGACCGGCCGACATTCGGCAGGCCTCGGCCCCATCAGCCGGCGAAGTCCTCGCGCTCCGCGACGGATTCTACTTTGGTCGTGGTGGTCTTGGGTCGATTCACGTCTGGGCCGGTGGCAACGGAGGCGGATCTAGCTTTGTAGGCCAAGGCAACTTCGACTACGCATCGTACGATGGTTACGTTAACTCGCGGTACACAATCGGCGTCGGCGGCTACGACCACGACGGCCTCTATGCCAACATCGACGGGACTGTGACCGGCTATCCAGAGAGTGGCCCTTCGATTTTGGTTGCCGCACCGACTGGCTCAGTGGCACTGCAAGTCGGTCTCGAAACAGGAACGGGCAGCGGTATCGTGACCGCCGACCTGACAGGTGATTTTGGCTATAACTTCGCGCCCGACGCAGGCAACGGCGCCGAAACCGACCAAGACTATCTCGCCGACACCGATCACACGACCCGCTTCAATGGAACCTCGGCCTCGGCCCCGATGGTCGCTGGTGTGATCGCGCTAATGCTCGAAGCCAACCCCGAGCTTTCGTTCCGCGATGTCCAAGAGATTCTGATCCGATCGGCGAAGCAAATCGCCCAGTTCGAAATCCCCGATACCGGCTTGCTGGTTCCTGGAGCGGAAGATCTGCTGCAGGGAATCAACAGTTGGGTCGTGAATCCCGACGATTTTTTCCGCGATCCGGACGACTTCGGTCTCTACGACAATGTACTTTCGCAGTACAACCCAGTGGGTGATGCGAATGACCCCATCGAAGCACGGATGTGGAACACTGGAGCGGGTTACACCGTGAGCCAGGGGCGTGGTTCGTATGACGAGCCGATCGGCTACGGTCACGGTGCAATCGACGCCGAATTAGCCGTGCAACTCGCCGAGTTGTGGCACGAGCTCGACCAAGACCTTGCGACAGAACTGACGTTCACAACTTTCATCTTCGGCCTCATCGGCATTGCCGGTGCGCAGTTGGGGAACGGGGCGACGGGCAACATTGTCATTCCCGGCGGTTTCGGTGGCGGTGGCAATTTTGCCGAGTACTGGGACGAGTACTACGAGGAAGCGCCGTTCACCGAGAATATGCCGATTAACTCGCGTGGCCTTACCGCGCTACCATTCGCAGTACCCGACAACCAGGCAATGCAAATCGAGTGGGTTGAGATTCGTGGTACGATTGGTGGTGCTGCGTGGGACAACGTGCGACTTACGCTCGTTTCGCCAAATGGCACAACATCTGACTTTAACCATTACTTCTTGGGAGCCGCCGGCGGACTGCAACCAGACGGATATCCCGTTTCGGCGATCGACCCGGCAGGCGACGCATTGGCCGGAGCTGGTAACTGGGTCTTCTCGACCAACCGCAGTTGGGGTGAACGCTCGGATGCAGGTTTGTACTTCAACCCAGTGACTGGTGACCCTTACTTTGTCGACGAGGATGGATTAGCGACGACCGACCCGACGGAAGCGGCCGGCCTCGTCGAACGCAATTGGGAACTGCGTGTTGAAAACTGGGGTTCTGAACCAGTTACTCTGAGCCCGCTGGAGATTGTGTGGCACGGCACCCCGATCAATCCCGCGACACAGCGGATTCAGGGTTTCGTGGGTGTCGACGAGAATGCCGATGGGCTGTTTAACTTTGAGCGTTACCAACAGGAAGTTCTCGATCTCGATGGCGACACCGACGTCGTCCGTCACTTCGAGGTGACGCGAACGGTCGATGAGACTCAAGAAAAGTTTGCCGCTAATACAGTCGTTTCGGTCCGACGCGCCAGCGACAATTTTGTCGTCGACCGATTTATCACGGGCCACGATGGCAACTATTACTTCGACTTGATTCCCGATACCTACATCGTCGGTATCGAAGCCCCGCAAGGCTACACGGCGATTAACGATGCGAATGCCCCGGCCGATTTCCTGCCGAAGTACACTGCCGAGTGGATCATCACTCCCGATCACTTCAACGTTTGGGACCACGATCGGCCCGATCTCTTCATCGATGCCGAATTCGATCCGGTCACCGATTACGACATCCCTCTCGATCCCGCGACGGGCGCGCCGGTTCAGTTCCAGATCATGGATACCGACGAAGATTCGCCAACGTTTGAACAGATGATCTCGGTCCCCTTCCATGTAAGGGGCATCAACTTCCTGTTGAGCCCGACTGATGTACCGCCCCAAGAGGTCACATTCAGTGGATTCGTCTTCGCCGACAACAATGGCGACGGCATTCAGAATACCGGCGACACAGCACAGCAGGGTATTCGCGTCTACGTCGACGTTAACCTGAACGATTCGTACGACAACGCCGACATCTGGACTGTCACCGACGCCAACGGAGCTTACAGCTTTACGCTGGAAGCGACGACGACAGGACTCTATCAAATTGGTGTCGACGAGCCATTTGGCTGGACACCCACGAGCCCTGAATCGGGACTCTCGGGCACGTTTATTGTGCAGGTCGGCGAAGTGATTGATTCGGGACTCGACTTCTTGATCGCACCTCCCGGTGTCGACACAGGCGGTGGTGGAGGCGGCGGCGGTGGTGGCGGCGGTGGCGGCGGTGGCGGTGGTACACCCACAACCGGTTCGATCTCTGGCAGCGTCTTCCTCGATGCCGACATCGATGGTGTGCAAGATCCCACCGAGGTTGGCGTCGCCGGCTACACTGTCTATCTCGATATGAATTTCAACGGCACCCGCGATGCGGGCGAGCTTGCTGCCGCGACCAATAGCTTGGGGCAATATTTCTTTAGCAGTCTTGCGATTCGCACTTACGTCGTTCGCCTCGATAATCCCGCTGGGTTTGCCCAGACCACGCCCACAGGTGGCAGCGGTCACGTCATCAACCTGAAGGCGGGCGATATCGCTGCTGGACGTACGTTTGGTGTGCAAAACCAAGCGGTCGCGGGAGCGGGCACCATCACCGGTGCCGTCTTCCTCGACAAGAACGGCAACGGAGTCCGCAATACGGGCGACGTGGGTATCCCCGGTTTCCAAGTCTATATCGATAGCAATGGAGACAACCTCTACAACCTCAGCGACGGCGACATACCTGCCACCATGAACATCAGTGGTGGATTCGCATTTAATTCGGTCGCGCCCGGCACTCATACGATTCGCATCGAAACACTCAGTAGCTACGATCAATCGGCCCCCGCCGGCGACGAGTTTATTGTCAATCTGCCCACGGGGGGCGCGATTAATAATCTCGAGTTTGGTGTCGAGTCGCAGGTTGTCGGGCAGGTGGGCGGCTTGTCAGGGACCGTTTACCTCGATGCCAACGCGAACAGTGCACTCGATTCGACCGAAGGGGGCATCGTTGGTTTTAACGTTTACGTCGACGCCAACAACGATGGTTCGTTCAACGCAACCGATGGCGACATACTCGCTGTCTCCGATACCAATGGCTCATTTGCCTTTACTGACGTGCCGGCTGGCGTGGCAGTGGTTCGCATCGATGTCATCAATGGGTTCCGTCAAACCGACCCACTGGTGGGGGGTGCCAACGTCATCGAAGTTATCCCAGGCGAAACGACAGCGGGACTGCTGTTTGGTGTCACCCAGCAGGCGGCAAGTGACTTTGACTATGGAGACTTGCCGCTCGCTCCGACCATTTTGGCGGATTCGGGAGCACGGCACCTGGTGGTGCCCGGTTTCTCGCTCGGGTTGTTGGTCGACAAAGACCCCGATGGACAGCCGAATTCGACCGCCACGGGGGACGATGCGGTTGGCGACGACGAAGATGGCATCACCCTGCTCGGCAACGGTACGCTCATGCCAAACGCGACGGCCACGTTCCGGGCGGTCGTCAATGGAACTGGGTTGTACCTGAATGCTTGGATGGACCTCAACGGCGATGGCACATTCAACAACGCGGAGGAATGGATCATTCGCGACGACGATGTTGCTCCCGGCACACACGACTACGCCTATGCAGTGCCGTCGACCATGGCAACAACCGGACCGGTGGCCATGAGGTGGCGTCTGGGTACTCCGACGACCACGGGCCACGATTATCGTGGCGACGACATCATCGGCGAAGTCGAAGACTATTTAGTGCCGCTCGACCCCTCGATCCAGCCAGTCGTCGACACGGTGATTCCGGGCGACTACGACGGTAGCGGATACGTCGACGCCGGTGACTATACCGTCTGGCGTGAAAACTTCGGCTCCGCGAATCCGGCCGCCGACGGCAACGGCGACGGGCGAGTCAACTCGGCCGATTACACGATCTGGCGAGATAATCTCGGTGCCGGAGTCGCCCCACAGGCGGGGGGACTCATGCTCGCGGTCGAAGGCGACGGCTCAAGTGGCAGCGATAGCGGTACAGCAACCCGTGTGGCCTACACACCGTTTAGCATTGGCGATCCTAATCAATATGTCGCGACCGACTCGTCGGCGACCAGTACGGTGGCGATGTTCACCGGACTGACATCGGCGTCCGAGGGGGGATCGGTTAGCGCCGTGGGCACGACCTTTGGTTCGTCGCTTGTGTCGCAGTCGTCGTCGGCCGCAACGTCGTCGTCAATCGACTTGTACTTCGACCAATTGTCGGAAGCTGACAGTCCAGCCGACGACACAAATTTCTTCGTCAATGAAGAAGATGAAGTCGGCAATGCCGACGCGGCCGATTTGGTTTTCGCGGGCGCACTTGACGAAGATTTTTGGTTGTAATTCGCCGAGTTTTCGGGGGCGAAGCGGCACGTTTTGAGTGCTAACGACGCCCTGTGGCGGAGAAAAATCCCGCAAAAACGACTCTTTCCAACGTTCCGAACGCTGCTATAAGTGCCGTTCGGAACGGCGTTTTTGCCAATTGGCACGCTTTTGGCCCGAGTCTTCGCAACCGAATCCAGTTGACGCGGAGGCCACTTGTGTTCAATACTTGCTTTGTCGCGAAGTCTGCGGCATGAGCTAATTTACCCATCAGGAGTATTGACGATCGAACGCAAACAGCAACGGATCAATGAGCAGATCCGCATTTCACCCATTCGAGTGATCAGTGAAGAAGGAGAACAGCTTGGCGTCATTCCCACCGACGAGGCGTTGTCCCGCGCCCGCACTGTGGGGCTCGACTTGGTCGAAGTGGCACCCCAAGAAAAGCCGCCGGTGTGCCGCATCATGGACTACGGCAAGTTCAAGTATCAACAGAAGAAGCGGCTGCACAAAGGGCACACTCATCAAAGCAAGAACAAGGAGATTCGACTTCGCCCAAAGATTGGCGATGCCGACTTCCAAACGAAAGTCGATCGCGCGAAGCGATTTTTGGGCCAGAAAGATAAGGTCGTCTTTTCGGTGATTTTCCGTGGCCGCGAAAACGCTCACGTCGACGAGGGGTTCAAGTTGGTCGAGAAACTCGTTTCGGAACTCGAGCCTGTCTCGAAGCTCGAACAACGGCCGCAAATGAATGGTCGCCGCATCGTGGCTATCTTCGCGCCCAAATAAGGCCCGCAGTCAGCGATCGATGGTCTATCGCGCGAACCGCGCCGCAAGTACCTTGCGATAGGTCTGGGCGACGCCGGCGGCCATGGCTGAGTCACTAAACAACTCGGCATGGCGGTTACGCGCCTGGCGGGCGAGCCGCTGGCTATCGACCCGTGCGTCGGCAAGTTCGACAAGCGCCGCAGCCAGTTCGCCGACATTGCCGGGATCGAACAAGAGCCCGGTTTCGCGATGGACCACCGCGTGGGAATTTCCCTCGACGTGCGACGCAACGACCGGCACACCAGCCGCCATGGCTTCGAGCACCACCATCGGCAGTCCCTCGCCAAAAAGGCTCGGCAACACCAACGCGTCGAGCTGGGCGAGCTGACCGGCGATGTCGCGGGTGAAGCCGACCCATTCGACCGCCGAATCGATGCCGAGTCGCTCGGCACGGCGACGAAGTTGGCACTGGTATTCGTCTGACTCAAAGCCGCCAATCAGCCGCAGCTTCAGCCGGTGGCCCTGCGAAACGGCCGCAGCGAAGGCATCGAGTAAAACCTCGGTTCCCTTTCGCGGACGAAACAGTGCCACCATACCGAGCTGAAAGGCGTCGTGTTGGCGTCGCCGACGACATGGCTCACGATCGCAGCCAGGCACACCGTTGGGAACGCAGTCTATTCGGTCTGCCTTGACCCCCATGCCACGCATATAAGCAACCAGCGAAGGGGCAACGACAATCACCCGGTCAACCCTTCGCAGGCAAACCCGCTCGACGCCGGCGTTAATGGCATTCTGTAGCCAGCGCGTCGAGTCACGGCCAACCGGACTGTGAATGTGATAGACGAGCGGGGTCGACGTTCGCCAAGCGGCGATGGTTGCGAGCATCAGCGCGCGAGGCGTGTGGGCGTGCAACAGGTCGTAGTGCTCGGTTTTCACTAACTCAGCGAGTTGATTTGCGCCGCGTAAGTCGAGTCGGCTCCGCATCGCGAGCGCCGTGACGGGAGTCAATTGCGACTCGCGAGTCTCGGCAAACTTACCCGATTTGAGCGTCGCGAAACCAACCTCGCAGTGTTGCTGTGGCAGGCTCATCGCAAGCAGGTCTTGAACGCGCTCGGCACCGGAATAGTGCTCGCCGTTGATAACATGGAGCACGCGAATCGGGTGGAGCCCGGCAAACTCGGTCGAGCCGGGTTCGCGGGTCTGCAAATCGATCGGCGCGGCGGGCATGGGAACGAAAGAACCGATGGCGGTCGAAGCCGGATCGAGTGCGGTCGATTGCATGGAATAAGGCCAGCCGAGTTGCGTCGAAATTGGAGCGAAGCGACTCCGAAAGCCTAGGTTGCACCGACGCTTTTTGACTGGTCAATCAAACGCCGGTACGATCAATCGTGGGGCCTCAGTCCGCTTAACGCGGATATAAGGCTTGTCTGGCCGGCTGCATGCCGCCACAATTCGTCTCCAGCCGCGACATCCAAAGGACCGCCAGAGTGGACGCCGAAAACCCCGTGATCGTAATAACGACAACCGGTGACCGTGGCCTCGCCGAGCGGATCGCGACCGAACTGGTCGACCTTTGCTTCGCCGCCTGCGTCCAAATCGAAGGTCCGCTGACGAGCGTTTTTCGCTGGGAAGCCAGAATTCAGACCGACGACGAGTATCGACTCGTCATCAAGACCGTAGCGGATCGAATTGCCGAGGTGAAACAACTGGTTGTCAAGCGGCACAACTACGATGTGCCCGAGCTTATCGTCCTACCGATTACGGGCGGCAGCGACGAGTATCTCGACTGGCTACGTCGCGAGACAAATCGACAGCGAAGTTGATGGGAGCGGCTGCGTCCGTGTTACATTCTTTGCCCGATTGTGCCAGCCGGCTTGTCACCTAGAATGCCACCTCCGCGACAGAAAAACGCCTCGATTGGGCGTTAGCAAAAAGTTTGCCTTATACTGGAGCCGTGTCCGATCCACGGCGCACTGAGCGATGCGATTAGGCGTAATAAGCGACACGCACGGAAACGAAGTCAATACTCGGCGGGCCATCGTGCTGCTCGATTCGCTGGAAGTCGACGTGGTGCTTCACTGTGGCGATATCGGCACCACCCAGGTCGCTTCGCTGCTGGGCAATTGCCGTTGGCAGACCCACTTTGTGCTTGGCAACACCGACTACGATGGACGCTCACTCGCCGCGGCAATTAGGTCGGCAGGCATGGAATTCCACGACCAGTTCGCCAACCTGAAATTCGACGGCGTTCGCGTTGCATTGCTTCATAGCCATGACGCGACGAAATTTGCCCAAGTCACCACGAACGGCGACTACAAGCTCGTTTGCTATGGCCACACCCACACCAAGAAGATCGAACGCGTTGGCGAAACACTGGTCCTGAACCCCGGAGCGCTGCACCGGGCGAATCCCCACTCGCTAGCGATTGTTGATTTACCAACTCTCGAAGCCACAATCATTGACCTTTAATGGCGAACCGTCACAGGTCGAGTCTGGATCGTTTTCGATTTTTCGGGCATGGGCGCGGTACATCGGCTAGCTGGAACTGCTCGGAGCAACTAACCCGCGAGGCGTTGAATCCGATTGCTCGATTCGCTTTCGGCTGCTTGGGCTGCTTCGCTGTGAAAGTATTGCATCACATACGCGTCTTCGGTCGAGTCGTCGTAGAAGTCGCGCAAAACGGCCGTTGCGCGAAAACCGTTTTGACGGAAGAAGACTTGCGCAGGCAGGTTAGTCTCGCGTACTTCGAGCGAAATCCGCGTGCGGCGTTGGCTCGATAGTTTGCTCACCAACTTCTGAATCATCTGTTGGCCGATGAACTGCCGGCGAACGTCGGGTGCGACGGCGAAGTTCAACACATGCAGCCGCGATTTGTGTAGCTCGTAGATCATGAAGCCGACAATACGGTCGCCCTGCTCGGCGACCATGCCAATGCAGTTGCGTTGCCGCAAGCAGCGGACGAAGTCTTCTTCGTACCAAGCGAACTCGAAGCTCTTCGACTCGATGTCGAGTACCTCGGGCATGTCGCGCCGGATCATCCAACGAATGTGAACGCGGACTTTTGAAGCATTCTCGACTGGCATGGCGGCCTCCTGCCGAACCGACCGATATCACGGCAAATTTGGAAAAGCGAAAGCCCAGGGCTTTCGTTGGTGACTTCGTTGAGTGGAACTTAACAAAACCGATCGAAGGTGCCAAGTGGAATCGTTTTGAAGGGCAATTCACGCGATTTGCAAGACTTCCGTTGGCAACTGCTAGCACGATTGTAGGCTTTTTGCTGGCTGGCGATTCGTTGCGTTTTGGCAACAACCCCGCCGGTCACGCTCCAGTTGCGGGCTAGGCTTTGGCGGACCACGCTCTCCGCGCTCGCATGGAGAGTGGCCCGGGCTCTTAGCAGGGGCTTGGGAAGGGGTCAACCTCGGCTTAGGTGACAATCGAACGACGTTGCTTTCCGGACGAAATCCATGCAAAACACCGCACCATTGAAAAACGAACTGGCAATTCGCGAGTACCGCACCCTCAAGCGATTAGTGCTTGTCGCGCTCGCGGTAAGCTGCGCTGTTTCGTTGTCGATGAATCTCGCTGACCCCGACTTGTGGGGCCACGTTCGCTATGGCGAAGACTTGCTTGCCGAGGGGAGCCTTCCTGAAACGGCTACTCACACTTTCACGGCACGCGACCATCGTTGGATCAACCACGAGAATCTCGCAGAAATCACGTTTGCCTTGGTTTACCGCTATGGCGGCGACGAAGGCTTGCTTATTTTTAAGTGCATTTGGGGAATGCTGGTACTCGCGCTAATGGCCTGGGCTGCCCGTCGCAACGGTGTTCCACCGCTTGCGATTGGGGCCGTGTTGCTGCTGATTGCGAGCAACCTTACGGCATTTTTCCCCGTTCGACCCCAATTGCTTAGCTACATGTGCTTGGCGGGCGTACTGGTGCTGCTTGAGTTGGCTTTTACTGGCTGGCACGGCTGGCTCGAAGATGCCCGCCGCCCCGCCCGCCCGCCGAGACAACTGTGGTGGCTCGCTGGAATACCGCTTGTCGTTATCGTGTGGACCAACTCCCACGGCGCGTTCGTGGCTGGCGTCGCCATCATCGGTGCCTATTTGGCAGGGCGCATCGTTGAAGCGGTCATTTATCGCCGCGACCGGTCGCTGTCGGTCGTCGCTGTGCTTGCGGGAGTGGGTATCGCCACGCTGCTGGCCACACTCGTGAATCCTTATGGCTACGAGCTGCACCAATGGCTGATGATGTCGCTCGGCGCTCCGAGGCCAGAAATTACTGAGTGGGATCCGCCCAAGCTGACCGACCCGGTCTTTGTGCCATTGATGTTGTTGGTCGCGACCTCCGTCGCTAGTTTTGCGCTCACGCGGCTTCGCCGCGATTGGGTGCAGATTTCCTTGTTGGTGCTATTGCTCTGGCAGGCATGCGAACACGTTCGGCATATTTCGCTGTTATCGATACTGGCCGGTTTTTGGCTGCCGCCTCACTTCCACAGCGTCGCCCGCCGGTTGCGTCCGAATACCAACAATATGCCTGTCATCGAGCTTGGCGGCATCGTTCGCTGGACGCTGGCGGCCGGGCTCTGTGTGGCGATAGCGCTACAAGCATCCGTGCTATATTTTCGCACTGCGAAGCTGCCCGTCTTTCGCAACATGTATCCGGTCGACGCGATTGCCTACATGGCCGAGCGCGAGATGGAGGGCCGCTTGGTTGTGTCGTTCAATTGGGCCCAGTACGCGCTCGCAGCGTTGGCGCCCAAGGTCGAGGTATCGTTCGATGGCCGCTTTCGCACCTGTTATCCGCAAGAAGTGATCGATCGCAATTTCGATTTCCTGTTGGGCGAACATGGTGGGCGTCGCTACCGCAGCCCGAATTCCGGCCCTGTTGATGGCTCGCAGGTACTCGCCGACGGCGCGCCAAACCTTGTACTCGTCGACCGCAGCTACAAGCACGCAATGGATGTCATGGCGCAAGCTGCCGAACAAGACAGCCCGCAGTGGACGCTCGTTTATCAAGACTCCGTCGCCCAATTGTGGGGACTTAGTTCGGAGTTCGATGATCCGACGCACGAAAACTATGTTCCCGTCGCCGAACGACTCATCTCCGACCATCGATCTGACACGGCCGTCGCCTGGCCCGCGCTCCCACCGCGAGCACAACACGGCCGTATCGCCACCGGCCGCCAACTAGAACCCACACAAGATCCGCAGATGTAAGTCTGCGTTGCCCCGCCATGAAACAACTCACTCACGACAAAACTGTTCGCCCGGCAAAGGCAACTGACACACGCCGCGACGCCAGTACGGTCGTTTACGCAAACGCGTTGGCGACGCTCGATACGGTTGAGGCGGGCCTTCGCGCCATCGATCAACCGGTAACCACACCTAAGTCGCCAAAGCTCGGCGTCAAACTCTCGGTCATCATCCCTGTGTTCAACGAGCGCGAGACAATTCGTGCCGTTGTCGACCGCGTTCAATCTGCAGCCCCCGATGCTGATGTTGTGATCGTCGACGATTTTAGCACTGACGGCACTCGCGACGTGCTCCGCGAACTCGCCGAACGCAAGAATGTGCGTGTTCTGCTGCACAGCTACAACCGCGGCAAAGGTGCCGCGCTGCGGTCAGCGTTCGACTTTGTGCGGGGCGAGGTGATTTTAATTCAAGACGCCGACCTCGAATACGATCCGGCCGATTACGAACGTCTCGTACAACCAATCGCCGACGGCATGGCCGATGTGGTGTTTGGTTCGCGTTTCCTCGAAAACGCTCGTCAGGATCCATCGTGGCTCCATCGCCTGGGCAATCGCATGTTGACCGCCGCGTCGAACCTCACGACCGGACTCCGCCTGACCGACATGGAGACCTGCTACAAAGTCTTCCGCCGTGGTGTGCTGCGTGGCATGGAGTTACGCGAAGAGCGCTTTGGCTTCGAGCCCGAATTCACCGCCAAACTGGCCCGCCGTCGTTGCCGAGTCGTCGAAGTCCCCGTCAGCTACAACAGCCGGGGCATTGACGAAGGCAAGAAAATCGGCATTCGCGACGCGTTTCGAGCGCTCTATTGCATTCTGAGATACGCTTGGTGGGACTAGGACTAAGTCGTTCGCGCGAGCGTCGTCGATTCAACGCAACTGGTGGCGTCCTTTGACTTTGACTCCCGCATCGACGGGGACATCGAAGGCAACTTCGAGGGCATACTCGCAACGCGAAACGCGAATTGCCAATGCAGCCCGAGGCCCACTAGCACGGCGACATGCCACAGTTCGTGCGGTCCGACGATGCCGAAGATCGGCGTGGGCCATCGCAGCGTGAGAATCACGACACCAATCGTGTAGGCGATGCCCCCCCACAACAGTGGAGCAATGAAGTTGGCTCCACAGCGTCGCCACAACAGCCCACAGCAAATCGCGCCACCCCAACCCATCATCAGGAAAACAGCGTTACCGACTTCGTCGGTAAATATCTGCGGACAAGCCGAGCGGAGGGTAATGCCCACAACGGCGACCGTCCAAATGACGGCCAGTGGCACCCACCGGCTGCGGCCGCGAAACATGATGACATGCACCGGTGTGGCCGTGCCAGCGATGAGTGCAAAGACGCCGGCGACATCGAGTTGACGCATGACTGCCCGGCCAAGTCCCGGCGGGAGCATATGGTAAACTCCACTCATCGCGAGCAGGAACAGCGTTGTCACGACGAGCACAATCAGACTTATGCGATGCGACCAGCGAGCTTGTGCGCGACTGATAAGCAACGCGCCAGCTCCCGCAAATACCGGCAAGGCCAGCAGGTGGGAAAAACTATTAATCGGTTCGCGAAAACCGGGAATGGCGTAGACTTCGATGGGATGCATGTGGAACACTTCAATCTATTGCGAGCAAAATTTCTAGTGTCAGCCGTCGCCGTGCGGCTCTCCGCTACGGCAATCTGGGCATGCGAAACGCCTGGCCTCGGCGGTAGAGCCCCAGCCGATGGCGGAGCGAATCGCTCGCCGCGCTTCCACTCAGCACGATCGCTTGTTCAGCGTATTTAATTGCTTCGTCGAACTGAGCCGCCTCGGCATACGCTGCCGCCACTGTGTCTAAGAGCGCTGGGTCGCTGGCATCGCCGAGCCGCAGTGCCCTGTGAGCCGATTCCACGGCTTTCGCTCCGTCGCGATAATGTTGGTTGGGGCAAGTCGCCAACATCCACGCTAGCCCTTGATATGTTGTTTGCGAGCGCGGATCGAGGCGCAGCGACTGCTGATAGTCTTCGATCGCCTGTTCCCAATAGCCGAGCGTGCGGTAAATATCAGCACGCAGCGACAGTGCTTCGGACAGTTGCGGATTGAGTTGCAGTGCCGCGGTCAAGTCTTGCACCGCTTCGGCTGCGTGATTCAGCTTGGCTTGCGAATGAGCCCGCGCGAGCCGATGCTCGGCCGAGCGGGGTTCAAGCTCAATCGCGCGACTGAAATCGTCGACGGCGAGCGTATGTTCGTTTCGCGAGGCGTAGAGCTCACCTCGATTGCGAAATACCGAACCGAACTTCGGCGCGAGCTCAACCACACGTGCAAAGTCGGCAAGCGCTTCCTGCGGTCGATTATTCGCCGCCAAAGTGACGCCACGATTGTGAAGCGCTTCCCAGCAATCAGCATCGAGAATCACCGCCTCTTGAAAAGCCTCGAAAGCGGCAAATTCGTTGCCCCCCTTGAGCAGCAATTCGCCTCGCGCATTCGATACCCACGCGCCGAAGCGACCAATAATCGTCGCTTGGGCGGGCGTAGGTCCCGCCTCGATCGCTTCGTGGCAAATCGTCAGCACGCGATCGAAATCCCCCAAATTGGTCGCTCGCCGCGACAACTCACGGGCTTGTTCGAGCAGTCGTTGAGCCTCGTCGGGATTGGCCGCGACCGTTGTCCCACTTGCGGGCTTCACGTGTTCGTCTCGCACCGGACGGCTTTCGGCACTCATCAGCGGCTTTGCCAAATCAAACAATTGCGCGATGTCGCTCGGCGGCTCGGGGTCGTCGGTCAACAGTGCCAGCCGCACCGTTTGCGATGGAATGACCCAAGGGGGTTGCGCCAAAACCGTGGGCGAAGTGCTCTCGGGGGCATCGTCGACTT
>JBGSWC010000106.1:0-4793 GCA_041752635.1 Pirellulales bacterium
AGTTCGGTCTCGAAGGCCCGCGGCTGTTCGTTGGTGCGAAACAGAATGGCGAACTCGTTGGCCCCGCGTCCCATTCCAAGTTGCCGCTGAATGTCTTTAACAATTTTGTTGGCTTCCTCGGTTTCGTCTTTGAATTGCACAATGCGTGGAGGCGGACCATCGTGCTTGGCAGCGATCAACTGTTTTTCGTGCCGTTCTTTGTTGAAGCGAATCAGCGTGTTGGCAAAGTTAATGATGGCCGACGTACTGCGATAGTTGTTTTCGAGCCTCACGACCCGAGCGTCGGGCCAATCGTTCTTGAACCGCAGAATGTGAGACACCTCGGCTCCGCGCCAGCCATAAATCGACTGGTCGTCATCGCCCACGACACACAGATTGCGATGGCCCAGCGCGAGCCCACGAACGATTTCGTACTGGCTGTGGTTGGTGTCTTGGTATTCGTCGATCATCACATGATCGAACCGCGCGGCTTCGTCGCGGCGGACGCTGGGGAATTTGGCGAACAGCTTTTCGGTGAGCAACAACAAGTCGTCGAAATCAACCAGCCCCGCCGACTTAAGGGCGTGTTGATAACGGCGATAAGCCACCGCCGCCAGATGTTCGCGGTCGGATTCGGCGTGGCTTTCGGCTACGCCCGGCTCGATCGATTGCATCTTCCAGCGACTGACGATCGAGAGCATGTCGCTCGCCTTGAGCGTGGCGTCGGGAACTCGAATTTCGCGCAATGCGGCGCGGGCGAAGCCCTCTTGTTCGCCTCGGTCACAGATGGTGAAGCGCTCGGGATAGCCGAGCCTTTTGATATGACGTCGGAGGATTTTTACGCACAGTGCGTGGAAGGTCGAAATTTCGGGCCGGGGTGCTTGGCTTTTCTTGCGGCCTTTGGTGCCGAGCAGCGCGAGCGAGCGATCTTGCATCTCGCCGGCCGCCTTGCGGGTGAAGGTGACCGCCAAAATCCGTTCGGGACGAGTGCCATGCTTGATGAGATTGGCGATGCGAAACGTGACGACGCGGGTTTTGCCGGTCCCCGCCCCCGCCAATACCAGCAGCGGCCCGGCCAGCGTGGCGACAGCTTCGCGTTGTGGTGGATTGAGTTTATCGAGCACGGCAGGTTTTCGTTCGCGGGCAACTTTCGGCGAAACGCTAAGCTAGCCTGTGGCGGCCTCGATCTCAATGTGCCCCAAACATCGGGATTTGTGCCACGAAACTCGTTTCGCGGCTCAAGCATCGCTTGACTAAACTACTGCTATCGGCCTAATCTGCAGAGTTACCGCACGGCAGTGCGACGAACCGCAGTCAACCTTTACCGCACACAACCTCTACTGCACTGGGCAGGCGCGATTATGGATTCGCAACATCGGCATGAACTCGAAACCAACTCACTGGCCAAAGCACTGGTCGAAACGGGCGAAAAGCTGGCTCCCTATCGCCAAGCGATCGTGATTGGCGGCATCGCTGCGATCGCGCTCGTGGTGATTGCCAGCATGGCCATGCGTGGCAACAGCGCCGACTCAGACGGCTGGCAGTCGTATGCGGCGGCCGCCGAGCGACGTGACACCGATCTCGAAGCGTTGCTCAGCACGGCCGATGTCTATGCTGGCACACCGGTCAGCGAGCTCTCGCGGATCACTTGGGCCGATGCAAAGCTGTTCGAGGCGATGCAGCAATACTTTACCAACAAGCCAGCGTCGAACGAGGCGATCGCTGAGGCCAAAGAGGCCTATGAGAAGTTGCTGAAAGCCGACAACAAAATCATCGCTCAGCGTGCCAAATTCGGTCTCGCTCGCGTGGCCGAAGCCGAGGGAAAAGCCACCGAAGCTCTCGAAGCCTACAAGGCGATCGAAAGCGGACCGTTCGCCACCGCCGCCGCGGCACGAGTCACGGCACTCGAAGAGAAGGAAGCCGAAAGCCAGCTCAAGTGGCTCGTCACGGCACAGGCAATTAGCTCGGGGCTGCCCGCCGGATTCGACCAACAAATGAATTTCGGTGCCGATGACATCGAGCTCCCCGATGCGGGGCCGACTTCTGAGGAAGCGTTTTCGGACATGCTCAACAACTTGCCGCAGCTTCCGGTACGCGAGAACGAACTGACCGACCCGCCCACCAATGAGGGCGCAGCATCGGAAACTGTTGAGGAAGTAAGCAAGGAAGAAGAAGGCACTGACGAAGTAGAAACGACCGAACAGCCGGCGGTTGAAGCGGGTGACGATGAACCAAAAGAAGCGACATTGCCCGCCGATGAACCAGCCGATGATGTTCCCGCCACAGATGAACCAGCCGACGATGAGTAGCGAGTGGCCACGACAATGGGCCCTTGGCGAAAATGGTACCGAGGTTGCGGACAGCAGCGGCATTGGGCAAAGGCTCGATGCGTTTCTTGCGGGACAGCTCGCCGGCATTAGCCGCGCCAGCATCCAGCGGGCCATCGCCGCTGGGCATTGTCGCGTGAATGGCAAGAATCTGAAGCCATCGTACCGCCTCGAAGCGGGTGACGAAGTGGTTGTCGATCAGGTCGAGGTCGCTCGCGAAGGCCCCGAGCCCGAAGACATTCCGCTCGATCTTCTTTACGAAGACGAGCACCTGGTCGCCGTCAACAAACCGGCTGGCATGATTGTCCATCCGGCCAAGGGTCACTGGGCCGGCACACTCGCCGCGGCGCTCGCCTACCATTTTCAGACGCTCAGCCAAATCGGCGGACCGACCCGGCCCGGAATTGTCCATCGCCTCGATCGCGACACCAGCGGCGTCATTGTCGTCGCTCGCACCGACCAGGCCCACGCTCACCTCGCCGAGCAGTTCAAAGCACGCACTGTCCAAAAGGAATACTTGGCCATCGTCCGAGGTGTTCCCGATCGCGATGCCGACGTGGTCGACCGGCCGATCGGCAACCACCCCCACATTCGCGAACAGATGGCGATTCGCGAAGGACACGAATCATCTCGCCCTGCGCTCACCAAGTTCGAGGTGATCGAACGTTTCGAGCGGTTCGCTCTGCTGCGAGTCTTACCCAAAACGGGTCGCACTCACCAGATTCGCGTACACTTAGCGAGCGTGGGACTGCCCGTCTTGTGCGACAAACTCTATGGCGGTGGCGACACGATGTTCGACGACGATCAACAAGTCGTTCTCGCTCGACACGCACTGCACGCGCGTCGACTCGAGCTCGATCACCCGGCAACAGGCGAGCGACTAACATTCGAGGCGCCGCTACCCGCCGATATGCAAGCGGCATTGCAATGCTTGCGTAGATAAACCGAATTGCTACGATAAGCCAAAGTTCCTCTCGGGGGGAGCTGTTGCTTTCAACACTCGGGCCATGGCCGGCCACTTTCTACTCACTTGCTGTTGCTGGCCCAGGGCCTCTAATTTGGAGCCAGTGCGATGGGTCTCATCAAAGAGTTTCGCGATTTCGCCATGCGCGGAAACGTTGTCGACATGGCGGTAGGTGTTGTCATCGGCGGTGCGTTCGGCAAAATCGTGACCGAGTTGGTTGGCAAGATCATCATGCCGGTCGTCGGATACATGACCAGTGGCGTAAACCTGGCCGAGGCGACCTCGAAAATCGAAATTCCCGCGATCGAAAACGGTGCCGCTCCCGCGGATATCGAAATCGGCTGGGGCTCTTTTACGCAGTCGATCATCGATTTCATTATCATTACGTTTGCGATTTTCATGGTCGTGAAACTGATGAACCGAGCCCAAGCAAGATTCGCCCAAAAGCCCGAAGCAGAGAAGCTAGCGCCCCCCGAAGATGTTTTGTTGCTGCGCGAAATCCGCGATGCTCTCCAAAAGTCGCCCGAGTGAATCGGCCACTGCTGGAGCAATGACGTGCGACCTGCGACAATCGCCCTATGGCTAGCGAATCCACAACCCTCAGCAACCGCACAATTGGCGGCGTCGAGTGTCGTTGTTATCTGCCAGAGGGTGCCGACTTTGTGGTCGTGTTCCTTGCCGATCACAACGCCACACCACCCGACGCCTACCCGGCGATGCTCGAACGACTGTCGGCCGCCGGACTGGGAATCGTCGCTCCGTTGGTCGCCGCTTGTTGGTGGAGCCAAAGGACATCGAATGGCTTTGGCGAAGCCGCATCGCCGGTTTTGTGGATTCGTGAACACCTGCTCCCTGGGCTGATGGCAAATCGGGCCATCACTCCCCCGGCGATCGCGCTCGTCGGCGTTGAAGTGGGGGGCCAAGCGGCACTGCGACTCTCGTATTGGTATCCGAACGAATTCCCGGTCGTGGCCGCCGTGCGCCCTGCGATTGACTTTCATCGCTGCCTGCAAGGCGATGCACCCACGCCCGACTACGCCGCGAGCGTGCGAATGCTTTACACCGACGCCGAACAAGCCCGCCAAGACACGGCCACGCTCCACATTCACCCACTTAACTGGCCGCGCAACCAATGGTTCGCCTGCCCGCCGGGTGATCGTTGGTGGGATGGCTGCGAACGGCTGCGAATGAAATTGTTCTCGCTTGGCGTGATGCACTCTTGTGACCTCGAAACAGAATCGGACTCCGACGACGCAACACTCGCCCGCGCCGTCGACTACGCCGCCGAGCGTCTCGCCGCCGAAAGGCGACGCGTTTAACAGGTTTGCCCTGCACGACGTCGCCTTACTTTTTCAACCATGGTTCTGACCGTTTTGACCTCAAAATGGCAAACACGATTGGAGCGGACAAAACCCCTCTTTTTGTCTGGCGTCAAAATCGCGAAAACGCCTTGTTTTTCAGTCGATTTCGAACATCGTCGGTGAATTTCGTACCTGGGTTTTGACCGACCAGTTGGCGACGTT
>JBGSWC010000107.1:0-10633 GCA_041752635.1 Pirellulales bacterium
TGCGGCGCAGTCACTTGCGTCGGTCGCCCCCCGCAGTCTCAATAAGCCTGCGAGCCCCTCGTGTCGACCATCGATCGATGGCGCTGCCATGGCCATCGCATGAAGACCGAGCACCACAGCCTGAGCACCAGGTGAGCCAACTGGAGAATGCCAGGTGATGACATCGATGTCGGCGAGGGCACCGCGCGAGACCAGGCCACGACCAGCAAATAGACTAACGAATTCGTGCCACACGACTACCGGATTCGTGCCATCGGCGTACTCCCGCATCCTGTTAACCTAGGCAAGCTGCTCAATTGTTAAGAGCGACCATCGTCCTAAATCGAGCTAGGTCGAGTCCGAGGCTACATCACGTTTTGGGATTGCCAGATATGCCCCCCGAATGCGGCGAGATCGAGGGCATCGAGGGCTGGCTGAGTGGCTGCTGATCGAACTGGACACTTAGGTAAACGGGACGTGAAACCCCTAGAACCCCGCGGACTGAGGGAGAAAAGAATCGAGAAACCACGGGGAAAACGGGGTCAACTGAATTATCTTAGAGAAAATTGGAGATTGTTGGCAGCCAGGCTATTGACTCGTATGGAGTGGGGACGACGATGCGAGTGAGCTAATCGCTCGTGTCGACCGAGGCCCGCCAGAGTGGCACGTCGGACGGTAGGCAAAAAAAGACGGCCAGAAAGGGGACGCCAATCCCACGATCTGGCCTAAACCACAACCCCTGTGCGAGAGGAGTGTGATCTGTGGGTGATTCTATTGGTGGCCTAGGGCGATTGAAAGCCCGACGTGAGGGTCAAGGCGTACTGTTTAGCGGCTTGGGCTGCTTGCCAGGGCAGGGCGATCTGTTCGAGGTCGACGGCTGCGAGAGCGGCGAGGAGTGTGATCTCGACCCGTTGCTTATCAATGAGCACGGAGTGAACGAGGCCGATTTAGCTGCGGCCGAGGAGCTTGAGCGGCTCGAACCACGTCGGCAGTTAGATGGCCAATGCCGGCACGGATTCGCCAGCAAGGGTGGCGTGATCGTTGTGTGCGACGTCGAGCGAGTCGCAGCCTATTTTTCTACCCAGGATCGCATGCGGCCACGGAATATGAGGCGATGGGCGATCGCTCGCGACGTCACTGGGCCATCGCTGTCATCGAGCAGGAGATCGCATTCCGGCCAGATAACGTGGCCATCTGCGGCGAGGCTGTGGCAGAGGAGCACTACACGCGGCTCGCCGGATTCTTGGACCGGCCGCAGAGTGTTCGCTAAACCACCACCAATCGAGGAGATCGAGACCATGAGCGAATCGAAGCACGCATTCGACACGCTGGAGCAGGCCATCGACGAAGCCGAGAGCATCATCAGGGAACGGGGCATGCGACCCCTGCCCACATTCAGGACCGAGAAGGGCGGCGCAGTCGTTCAGTCGGCAGAGACCCACGGGCCCGCAACGTATGGCGCTGCCACGAGACAAAGCAACGTCGCTATAGCACTTGGCTCGGGCACGCTGCGGGTAGAACTAACGGCAGCGGCGTTCGTCATGCCGAATTGACTTCGCCACACGTCGTAGTCAGCCGCCGTGACTTTGCCATCGCCGTTACCGTCGCCCAGTTCATACGGGGCGAGGTCGGTGGCACCCAAGCTGTCACGCCACACCGTGTAGTCGGCCGCATCGACCACGCCGTCGCCGTTGTAATCGCCCGATAGTAACGAGAGCACAAACAATCCATTGTCGAGATCGCTCGCAAGAATTCTGTCTGGCCCCAAGAATGGGTAAACACCCCAGTTGCCAACGTATCCAGACGTGCCTGTGCTGTCGTGTGTGTCGTAATTATCTAGCAACTGTGGGTTGCTTGGGTCGCTGATATCTATCACCTGCAAACCAGCCTGGTACCAAGCGACGTACAGGAGATCGCCAACAATAATCGGATTGTGAGGCGTCGTAGCGCTAATACCTAGATCCGCACGGTTGATCGTCGACAGTAGGACAGGTGTACCAGGAGATGAAATGTCGTAAAGTCGCACGTCGCCGTTCGATATTTCACGAGCGCTAACCAGCAGGTTCCCATCGAGGCTGGCCCAAGAACTGTGTGAGTTGGAGCCAGAGTCAATCGAACCCAATAGCATCGGCGCGGTGGTTGGGCTGATGCCCTCGGTGTCATAGATATTCGTCTTTCCACCCCATCCCGATGTATAAAGTCGATTTCCAATCGCAGTCACGTCGTGTATGAAGCCTGAGCCGGATGGAGCCACGATATCTCTGACGAAGACGGGTGAATTTGACTCGCTAACGTCAAACACTTTGACAACGCCTGTGTGACTGTCCGCCTCGTAGAGGAAGTCACCCGAGATTGACACATTGTGAATGCTGTTATAGCCACCTTGCGCCGATGTGATTTGCGTAATTAACGAAGGATTTGTCGGATCAGATAGATCGACAATGTGAACACCTCCTCCATTGTCGCTGGCGAAATAACCAACCCCGCTTAGGACCTTCACGTCCTTGAATTGACCACCAGCGTCGGGGTTGTAGTGAGCGGCCAACGATGGGCTACTGGGATTGGATAAGTCTATTATCGCGACGCCTCTTCCGGCAAAGGATCCAACGTACGCGTAGTCTCCTTCTCCCCAAACATCTGCATATTGATTGTTGCCGGTAAAAGGGGCAAACATCGATACGAGTTCGATTTGCAGAGCAAGTGCTGCCGAAACGTGTAGCGAGACGAACACGAAGGACCAGCAAGCGATCACGTTGGTGTGATTCCGCATTTTTCTCCTCGAGATGGGCAAAGGAAATCGGATCCCCGCCACACTATATCATATCGGTTTGGTTCAAGCTTCAACCGGACTAATTTCAGCCCACTTCGCGGTTGCCGAAGGTTCGCGACGACGGACCGGTTCATGACCACTCCACCTGCTATTAGTCAGCACGTACTTTTGTATGACTGCTTATACGGGAACTATCAATAGAATCCCGTGGCAATTTGGGTTGCAGCTAATCAACCTCGGCGTGAAACGCCTAAGCAGCGAACGGGCACCCGCGAAACTGCTGGTTACTGTTGCCCAGTCTCCGTTACGGGCTCGGTTGACGTTTCCCAGCCGAACAGTTTCTCGGCATTGCCGCGGTAAATCTTGTAGCGGACTTCGTCGGGTAGGTGGAGGGACTCGAAGAATCGATAGTGGTCGAAGGGAGAGGGGTCCTGGTTGAAGGACCACCAGCCCTCGTCGGTGCCGAAGAGCAGCTTGTCTTGATGGCGGATGCAAAATACCCTGGCAAAATCGGGGTCGCGCTGCAAAATGCTGGGCACCACGTGACCCGACAAATCGGCATAAAGATTGGGGAACTCGCTGAGTTGTCGGTCGGCGTCGCGCAACTGACGCCACCAATAGGCATGGGCGATGAGGTTGCACCGCGGGAACTTTTTGAGCACGTTCTTGACACGTTCCATTCCCGGTTCGACTTTGTTGCGGTGCTGGTCGATATGGAACATGACCGGCAGACCCACCTGCTCACAGGCCTCGTAGAGCAGCAAATTCTGCGGATCGTCGAACATGAGTCCAACACCGTAATGCTCTCCAAACGCAATCGCACCATCGGCAACTTCCTTCTTGAGAATGGCGACGGCCTCGTCGACGGTCGCGACTTCGCCGGGATCGATGATGCACATGCGATCCATGCGGCCTCTGTATTTGGCGAAGTTCGCCAGCATCATCCGACGGTCGTCGTCGTTGTAGTCGCGCGATCCCTTGTGGTTGAGCGGGCTAATGACTACGCGGTCGATCCCGCGGCGTTTCATCCAATCCGAGACAATATCGAGGCCACCCTCGCGGCAGGGATAAGCATGGACATGGACGTCGATGTAGCGGATCGGCTTCACTGGCGCGGCGGGCGAGTCGGCTTTCTTCTGCTGCCGCAACAGTTCGAGCATCTGCTCGGCGTAACGCTCGCCGAGTGTGAGCTGGCTGTCGGCATCGAAATGCCATCGATCGATGGTTTTCAAATCCTGCGAGCTGGCGACGGCCGTGGCTTTTAGCTCGCGGGGCAGCTTGGCAATCTCATCGTTGATTGGCTCCGGCGGTTTGTTCGTGATTTGCCCGGCAACAAAAGGCAGGGATTCGTCGCCCAGATCGGTGCGCAGGTCGGTGATAAACTTCTTGAGCTTGGCCAGATACTCGTCGGCTTGCTGGCTATTGCTTTCCCCCTGGTGCCACACGATGCCTTTGATGGTTCCCGACTTCGCCGCCACCTTCGCGCGGGCCAGCAGGTCTTGGTAGAACTTGCCTCCTTTTTCCCACTGCTCGATCGAGCTGCCGCCACGGGCGTTGACAACCAGCCCGATACGAACGTCTTTGTTGTGTTGAAGCATGGTTTTAGCAAAGCCGTAGCCCGGCCCGAGCTTCTGCATTCCGAGCCCTTTGCGAATGGTGGAGTAGGCATTGAGCGGATTCTTGGCGGGCTCCCACTCGCCTGCTGCATTAAGCAAGTAACAACGATCAAGCGGCTGTGTGGTGTCTTCGCGCACGGGAGCCCGGCCGGCCATGTTCGACTGGCCGATGAGCAAATAGATCTGCAAATCAGTCGGCTGACGTGGTGGTGTGTCTTGCGCGACGACCGTTGGCGAAAGAGCCGTACCAGCCAGCACAAGTAGAACCGCCCACAATAGCCGATGATGCAACAAATAGATGTGCCGCAAGATGCCCTCCCGTGATTGCCAGTCGGTGAAACCGTATCTTAACCACTTGGCGGGTCGATTCACAGCCAAATGCCACAAGCGAAATCGGGCGGAAGTGTATAAAGGGGGCATTCTGGAATGGCATTAACATTCGTTTAGCTCGTGTCTCTGTGATAGGTACCTTCGCGGCTGGAAGGGATCCTTCGGCTTGGCGTCTCAGTTGAAACTGTTCGACAAACTCGACCAGTGGACACGACGCCGCATTCGGATGAGCTACTGGAAACAGTGGCGTCGACCGGAACGTCGCCGCGAGATGCTCATTCGATGAGGCGATCCGCCACGCACGCAGCTTGGAAATGATCTCTTCCGCTTTGAACTTCCGAACTCGGGGCATCGCAGCCCTCCTTCAAATTGCGCCCAGACAAGAGAATTATCGTTCCGGAGATGGACTCGGTTGAAGGGAGCAGGTCAGGAACTACGCCCCAAATTAACACTCTCGGTCGAAAGGGCGACGCAGAGACTAACTACTACCCTCAGCGGCGCGACCGCCGGGTCTCGGGGCAAAATTTCTGGACCGATGGGGCCCCCGATGCGTCGGACGTCGAACCAATCGCTGTCAGTTGGTTGACCCTTCAGTCGTTCGGCACTGGGATTGAACGAAACGTGTGATCCTATGTGCTCGGTCACTACATGCCTCAGGTCACTCAACCTCATCGACTTCGCCCGTCTCGATCAGAGCCTTCGCCTCGTCGACCGTAAGTTTCCACCGGCCGATCTCGTCCGCACTGTCTTCATTCTCGCTGGCGTCCTGGGTGGGCCAGAGTATGCAGTCACCAACCGCGCTCTGGAGCCAGAGATAGGCGTTCTCGCCGGATTCGTTTTTCGCGGATAGAATCTCTTCGATTTTCGAAGTCATGATGTTCAATTTGTGTTCGGTGGACAAACCAACCAACAGCCAACAGGCTGGCGGATTCTGCAGTCGTCAGTGTAGCTCCATCCGCGAATAAATACCTGCCACCGATTTTGTCATGCTTTGCGACCCTTGGATTCGCGATCACTTGGTGGCGGTCGCAATCATCGGATACGACCCCGCCATTTCCGCTGTTACCGCACAGCTGTTGCTGCGACGCAGCTAGGTGATCGACCTACTTGGCCAGCAGTCGCACCAGAATCTCGAGGTCCGCTTTGCTCAGTTTCGACCGCAGTTCATCTGCCAGCGATTCAACCGTTTCGTGCGTCCCAACCGTGATTCTGGTGCAACCAACGGTGCAACCATCTGCGTCAGTCGACGTAAGTTGTTGTTGTGGCAACGACTTAAAACCCGTATCGTCCGGATTGCAAATCCGACATCCCCGGTTCGAATCCGGGCGGCGCCTTTTAACAAAACCCCGCGAAACAGCTTGTTTTCGCGGGGTTTTTTCGTGTCTCGGCGCATTGGCGGCTGGCGTAACGCCAACAGCCGCGTTGGGTTAGCTCAGCAGGTCTGCTATCACCCGGCCATGCACATCGGTGAGCCGGTAGTCACGACCCTGGAAGCGATAGGTAAGTCGCTCGTGATTGAAGCCAAGTTGATGGAGTAGCGTGGCGTGCAAGTCGTGTACGTGAACGGGGTTGGCGACGATGTTGTAGCCAAATTCGTCGGTCGCGCCATAGGTGCTGCCGGGGCGGAATCCGCCACCGGCGAGCCACATTGAGAAACAACGCGGGTGGTGGTCGCGACCGTAGTTCTGGGGCGTGAGTGTCCCTTGGCAATAGGCGGTGCGGCCAAACTCGCCCCCCCACACGACGATCGTGTCGTCGAGCATGCCGCGTTGTTTTAGATCGGTCACAAGTGCGGCGCAGGCTTGATCGGTATCGGCACATTGCTTGCTAATTGCCGAGGGAAGATTGCCGTGCTGGTCCCAACCGCGGTGAAACAATTGCACGAAACGAACCCCCCGTTCGACGAGTCGCCGAGCCATCAAGCAATTCGCAGTGAAGCTGCCTGCATCGCGTGCGGCTTCGCCATAGAGCGCGAAGGTACTCTCTGGTTCGTCGCTCAAATCGGCGACATCGGGAACCGATGCCTGCATTCGGTAAGCCATTTCGTAGCGCTCGATGTGCTCGGTAAGTGCCGCATCGCCAGTTCGCTGTTGCTCGTGATCGTGTAGCGCCGCCAATTTGTCGAGCATCCAGCGGCGTTGGTTGCGCGAAACACCCTCGGGATTCGATAGGTAGAGCACTGGGTCGCGACCGGCACGAAATTGCACACCTTGATGAGCGACGGGCAGAAATCCGCTGCCCCACAATCGCGAATAGATTGGTTGCCCCGAAGCATTCTTTGTGACGAGCACACAGAAGGTCGGTAGCGTGTCGTTGGCGGTGCCAAGTCCGTAGCTCGCCCACGCGCCCATCGAAGGCCGACCGGCAATTTGCGAACCTGTTTGCAGGAAGGTAATCGCCGGATCGTGATTGATGGCCTCGGTGTGCATCGACCGAACCACACACAAATCGTCGGCGATCTTGGCGGTGTGAGGCAGCAATTCGCTAACCATCATGCCCGATTCACCTCGCGGTGAAAAACTAAATTTGCTGCCCGCTAGCGGCAAGGCGGCTTGGTTGGCTGACATGCCGGTGAGCCGTTGTCCCTTGCGAACCGAATCGGGCAACGACTCGCCATGCCTGACGTTGAGCATCGGTTTGGGGTCGAACAGTTCCATCTGCGACGGACCGCCGCTCATGAACAGATAGATGACCTGTTTCGCCTTTGGTTTGTGGTGGGTAAGCGGGGTGTTGATTGTTCCGCTGGCATTTGCCTCGCGCCCCATCATCTGAGCGAGCGCAACCGACCCGAGCCCAAGCCCCGCCGAGCTCAGGAACTGCCGTCGGACAATCGCAGCGGGTGTATCGAATTCGGAGTGTGTCGACTTAGGGTTCATTTAGTTATGCAGAAAGGTGTGGTGGTTCATGATCGTGGCCGCAACAATCGCAAGCGCTGCCGTCGACTCGGCGGGGAATTTTTGACAGCACCGAAAGTCGCCAACGGTCAGCAACTGTTCGGCAAGATCGGGGTTTGCCGCGAAATGATCAAGCTGCTCAGCATACAATTCGCGCGTGATACGAGCTTCCTCGTCGGTCGGCTGGCGACTAAGCGAGTGTAAGAAGACTCTCTCGATCTGCGCTGCGATGGCTTGCGGGTGCGATTGTTGGCAGCGATCGGCCAAAGCGACTGCCGCTTCGACGAATTGCGGATCGTTGAGCAGCACGAATGCCTGGAGCGGCGTTGCCGTCGATTGCCGCTGTACGACACACACTTCGCGATCGGCCGCATCGAACGTCATCATGTTGGGGGGTGGAGACGTCAGCTTCCAGTACGTGTAGAGGCTGCGGCGATGGCTCCCTGCACCGGTGTCGCGGGCGTAGCGACCGCCTCCCTTTTCTTCCCACAGCCCGTCGGGCTGATAAGGTTTTACTGGCGGTCCACCGATCTGTTCGATCAATTGTCCCGAGGCAAACAATGCCGCGTCGCGAATAATTTCCGCAGGGAGTTGGTGTCTCGGTCCACGCGAAAGCCAGCGGTTGTCGGGGTCATGTTTGCGTTGTACTTCGCTGGCAAGTGCTGATTGACGATAGGTCCGCGACATGACGATGCGTTTACACAGTAGTTTAACGTCCCAATCGGACTCGATGAAATCGAGTGCAAGGTTGTCGAGCAGGGCAGGGTGGGTTGGTGCCGATCCTTGGCTGCCGAAGTTGTCGACAGGATGAACGATACCGCGTCCCATCAGCAGGAACCAAAAACGATTCACAGCGACCCGAGCGGTGAGCGGATGGCGTGGATGCGTGAGCCATTGGGCCAGCCCCAACCGATCGGGTCGGCTCAGCGGTATGTCGGCGCCGATCGATCGCGGAACATTCGGTTCGACTTCATCGCCCGGCAGATTGTATTCCCCCCGATCGAGCACATAGCTCGCCCGCCGCTCAGGGAGCTCCTTCATCGCCATGACTTCGACGATTTTGTCGACCAATTCGTTGCGCTCGCGGCGTGCATCGCCTAGCTCTCGCGCAGCGTTCTGGTAGTCTTCGTGGTGGTGCCGCAGGAAGTAGTCCCACCACGACGACTTGTCGCGCGGCAGCGGGGCATCGGCCAGTTGGGCGATCTGGGGAGCCGTTAGTTCGGTATCAAACACATTCAGCTCGTCGACAGCCCCGTTGCGAAAGCCGTTGTCGCGGAAGCGGTGGCCAACCTGCAACTGAATGCCGTTATCTCCCTGTCCATCGCCAGGCAAATAGCGAATCGAGCGATCGAGCGAATCGGCCAGCACCTCGGCTTCGACCCGTTGTCCGTTGATGTAGATTCGCAATCCGTCCACTCGACTCGATCCGTCATAGGTCATTGCCACATGCGTCCAACTATCGACAGGCAGCGGTTGTTTCGCCCGTATCGCCAGCGCATTGCCAGGCCAAAAGTGGACCAGCGATACTTCGGGGTGTCCGTCGGTGAGCACGAGCTGATAGCCCCGCCCGGCAGCATCGAGCCACGCCTTCGAGCGATGCCACACCACGGCATGCGGCATTGTTTCGCTAGGATTGACCCACAAGGCGATCGAAAATGGGTCGTGCTGGTCGAACGCAAACGTTTCTTTGGTGGCGACACCGTTCTCGCCGTCGAGCCGCAATGCCTGTCCCTTCTTTCCGGCAATCGATGCGGGCTGCCCGACGTTTCTTAGCGAATCGTCGGGGGCATCGAACGAAAAGCTCGCCATCGGCTGCGACGGTTCGAGCGACTTCGATTCAAACTGCTCGTACCACGCGTCGAACTTGTGCGATGCGTTTGACTCAATCTGGTCGAGTTGGCTCGCGCTCGCTTCGACTTGACGATTCAGCTTCGCCAGTTGTTGTTCTTGCTCATCTGTCGAAAGCCAATGGGTCGGCGGAGGACAAGCGTCGGTAAAATGAGAATAGAGCCCCAGTTCGTCGATGTTGTTAAAGAACGCGTACAACTGGTAGTATTCGCGTTGCGAAATCGGATCGAATTTGTGATCGTGACAGCGAGCGCACTCGACCGTCAATCCGAGCATCGATGCCGCAAATGTGTTGGTGCGATCACAGGCCGACGCCGTGCGAAACTCCTCGGGAATGCTTCCCCCTTCGTTGGTTTGACGATGCAAGCGATTGAATGCCGTGGCAAGCACTTGGTCGCTGGTTGCTTCTGGCAGCAAATCGCCAGCGATTTGCCACGTCAAGAACTTCTCGTAAGACAGGTTCTCGTTGAACGCTCTGACGACCCAGTCGCGATAGGGCCAGACCCGGCGAAATCGATCGGCTTGATATCCATAGGTGTCGGCATAGCGGGCCAAATCAAGCCAATCACTCGCCAGTCGCTCGCCGAACCTGGGAGACTCGAGCAACCGATCGACTAACCGCTCGTAAGCATCGGGCGAGTCGTCGGCCAAAAAGTCGGCGATCTCCGCGGGCGTCGGTGGCAGCCCGGTCAGAGCGAGCGTCACCCGGCGGATCAACTCGGCGCGGCTTGCTTCGCCAGCGAGCTGGAGTTCGCGTTCGACCAGTTTGGCTTCAATGTGTTGGTCGATCATGCCGTCGGCCGCACCACTCGAACGGGTAACGCCACGTCGCTTGGGAGCTACAAACGCCCAGTGATCGGTCCAAGGCGCACCCGCTTCAATCCACTGTTTCAACAGCTCGCGATCGTCATTCGACAGTTGGCGATTCGACTCGGGAGGGGGCATGCGTGTAGCGCCGTCATGGCTACTGATGCGATGCCATAACTCACTGTTGGCCCAATCGCCGGCGGCGACAATTGCTCGCTCGGGATTTAACGTCGAGCGCGCCGCATGGTGCTGTTGTTCATCGAGTCGCAGCCCCGCGGCACGCGCTGCCGAGTCGGGACCGTGGCACGCGAAGCATTTGTCGGACAGTAGCGCCCTTGCCCGCCCCGCGATCTCTCGTTCGGCGGCGACGGCCGACGCCAGCAGGGCAG
>JBGSWC010000108.1:0-10648 GCA_041752635.1 Pirellulales bacterium
GGATTGGGAGTTGGCGACGATGATAGTAGTCGGGATAGCGAAGTTCTCTTGGTTATCTCGCTCTTGGTTATCTCGGAATTCCGCTTTGACAGGTCGGCTGTTAGCATTCTAGGGACGGCTGTGCCGACTGTCCTCGGTCTGGCGACGAATGTGCTTCACTCTGGAATCGCAGGCTGATGGCTGAATGTTCCCTCGGCCCCTTTCCTCGGCACCCGGCCCCCCTTAATATGTGGGGCTTGATTTAGCCCACTTTCACCGGGATGCGATTGCCATGGCAGTTCCCAAACGCAAACAAAGTAACGCACGCAGCGGATCGCGTCGTGCGCACCAATTCCTCACCGCGAAGCAGCTTCACAAATGCCCCAAGTGTGGCACGCTGATGCCGACTCACGTGGTCTGTCCCAATCAAAATTGCGGCAGCTATATGGGCCGCGTGATTGTGAAAGCGACCGCTGAATAAGCACGCAGACCGCAGCAGGCGAATGGCAAAATAGATTTCTGCCAACCGTAGGGGGGGGTATCGACGATGGCACGCACGGCGTTCTTATTTCCCGGGCAGGGTGCGCAGACCGTCGGCATGGGGGCAGGGCTCGCGGCTGATTTTGCTCCCGCTCGCGAACTTTTTGATCAAGCCAGCAAGCATCTCGGCTACGACCTGCTCACGCTCTGCGCCGAAGGCCCTGCCGATCAACTCGACAGCACCGAGAGCAGCCAACCAGCGATTTTCGTAGCGAGTCTCGCGGCGCTCGAAAAACTCAAGCACGAATCGCCTGGGGTCGTCGCCGATTGTGTCGCCACCGCCGGGTTGAGCCTTGGCGAGTACACCGCACTGGTTTTCGCCGAGGTGATGTCATTCGCCGACGGGCTGAAGGTCGTCGCCGAGCGTGGGTCGGCCATGCAAGATGCGGCCGAAGCGGTGCCGAGCGGAATGCTCAGCATTCTCGGATTGGAAGTCACCGCGGTCGAATCGCTCTGTGCCGAGGCCGCCCAGGGCGATGTTTTGCAGGTCGCCAACCACCTCTGCCCCGGCAATGTCGTCGTCTCAGGCTGTACCGCCGCTTGCGAGCGGGTTGCCGACCTCGCCGACAAAGCGGGCGCGATGAAAGTCGTGCCACTCGCGGTAGCCGGTGCGTTTCATACGTCGATCATGCAACCAGCGGTCGATCGACTCACGGCCGTACTATCGCAAATCGAATTGAAGCCGCCGCGAATTCCAGTAATCTCGAACGTCGACGCGACCGCCCATGACGATCCCGAGACAATTCGCCAGCTTCTTGTTCGCCAGCTCGTTAGCCCGGTCCGCTGGGAAGACTCCATGCGAAACCTGCTTGGCAATACGCACAGTATCGAACAATGCTACGAAATTGGTCCCGGCCGCGTACTCCGTGGACTGCTGAAACGAATCGACCGCAAATTCCCCTGCGAAGGAGTGGAAGCGTAGAGAGGCAGGGAGATTGGAGCAGCGAGCAGGGAGAAATGATTCTTCGGCTGTCTGCCCTCCGCACTTTGCCCTCACACCATCGTCATGTCTGAATCTTCAAGTCGCATCCAAGTCAACCTCACTGGCAAAGTCGCCTTAGTCACGGGCGCGAGCCAAGGCATTGGCAAGTCCATCGCTCTCGCGTTGGGACAGGCCGGCGCGAATGTCGCCTGTGTCGCTCGCAACGCCGAAAAACTGGCGGCGACGGTCAGCGAAATCCAAGCAGCCGGCGGCACCGGTTTCGTCATAACGGGCGACGCCTCGAACAGCGACGACGTCCAAAAGGTCGTCGATGCGGTCGTCGAGCAAGCGGGAAAGATTGATATACTCGTCAACAACGCCGGCATCACACGCGACAACCTGTTGCCGCGGATGAGTGACGAGGAATGGGACGATGTGATCTCGACCAACTTGCGAAGCTGTTTCCTCTTTACCCGCGCCGTTGTCCAAACGATGCTACGAACTCGCAGCGGGCGGATCATTAATATCTCGAGCGTCTCGGGCAAAATGGGCAACCCCGGCCAGGCAAATTACAGCGCCAGCAAGGCCGGCATGATTGGTTTTACGCGAACGGTCGCCCGCGAAATCGCTAGCAAGCGGCGGCCAATTACTGTCAACGCCATCTGTCACGGCTTCGTGAGGTCCGACATGACCGATGCCCTGGGCTCGGCGCTCGATGATGTCGTGAAAGAAAAAGTGCCGCTGCAACGCCTAGGCAACGCCGACGAAGTCGCCGACGCCGTGCTTTATCTCGCGAGCGACTCAGCGAGCTACATTACCGGCGAGGTATTGACGATTGACGGTGGCCTCACTTCATCGGCCTAACCCCAGCCTAACCCCAGCCGGCCAGTCGAATTAGGTTAATTGTGACTTCGACTAGACAATGCTGGCGCAACCGGCTATATCTTGACCGATCCTATCCATTCACTCTATCTTGATAAATCTTTGAGCGGCAGCAGCACCCAAGTCGGTGCTGGCACAGACCACTCGCTATATTAGGGCAAACAACTCACAAATCAGGCGGGCCGATCGCAACGGTTCAATCGCACCGACTTTTCTGTCGGTCGCTCGCATAGGCATGAGCAAGTAACACGGAGATTCAAAAGTGGCGTCAATTTTAGACCGCGTAGCCGACATCGTCTCGGAGCAATTGGGTGTCGACCGAGACAAGATTGCTCCCGAAACGCATTTTGTTAATGATCTCGGGGCCGACTCGCTCGACACCGTTGAATTGGTGATGGAACTCGAAGAAGAATTCGACATCAACATCCCTGACGACGCGGCCGAAAAAATCCAAACCGTCGGACAGGCCGTCGAATACATCGAAGCCAACTCCGACAAAGGCTAATCAGGGTTTCGGTGGGCCGATCGCTAAAAGGCGCCCCGCCGATAATCGAAGCTTTAAGGCGCACTCCCGTGCGCCTTTTTTATTCAAGGGACCGTTGAAATGAATCGTCGCGTGGTTGTCACCGGTCTGGGAGCCGTCTGCTCGCTCAGTCTCAAGGTCGACGATCTGTGGGCCAAGCTGCTTGCCGGCGAGAGTGGCATTCACATCATTAAGACTTTCAGCACCGAGAAACACAAGGTGCACTTTGGCGGCGACATCTACGATTGGAACCCCGTTCCTTATATCGATGCCAAAGAACAAAAGCGGGTCGATCGCTTCTGTCAAATGGCGATGGTCAGCGCCATCGATGCTGTCAACGATTCGGGCATCGACTTCGGCAAAGAAGATCCCTTTCGCTGTGGCGTGATCATCGGCAGCGGCATCGGGGGCCTCAACGAAATCGAAGAGCAAATGGAACGCTTGCTCTACAAAGGCCCCGACCGGGTGTCGGCTTTCACAATTCCCAAGCTGATGGTCAATGCCGCATCAGGACACGTTTCGATTCGTTATGGATTGCGCGGAGTGAACTACGCCATCGCGACCGCTTGTGCGAGTGCCACCAACTCGATGGGCGATGCCTATAAGGCGATCAAGTACGACGACGCCGACGTGATGATCACCGGCGGCAGCGAATGTGCCTGTACCTCGATGGGACTGGCCGGTTTTGCCAACATGCGCGCACTTAGCGAACGGCACGACGATCCCCAAGGCGCGAGCCGACCGTTCGATGCCGACCGCGACGGGTTTGTACTCTCCGAAGGCGCCGGTATCTGTGTGTTCGAAGAATACGAACACGCCAAAGCGCGCGGTGCCCACATCTATGGCGAAGTCCTCGGCTACGGTGCCAGCGGCGACGGCGGCCACATCACCCAGCCCGATGCTGAAGGAACCGGTGCCGGTCGTGCGATGGCAATGGCCCTCAAAAACGCCCAGCTCAATGTCGAAGACATCGACTACATCAACGCCCACGGCACCAGCACCCCCCTCGGCGACAAAGCCGAGACCATGGCCATCAAAAACGTCTTCGGCGGCCACGCCTACAAGCTCAGCGTCAGCAGCACCAAAAGCCAACTCGGCCACCTGCTCGGTGCCAGCGGCGGCGTCGAATTCGTCGTCTGCATGAAAGCCCTCGCCGACCAAGTCTGTCCGCCGACAATCAACCTCGACACGCCCGACCCAGCGTGCGACCTCGACTACACCCCACACGAACCCCGCCAGCGCGAAATCCGCACGCTCATGAGCAATAGCTTTGGGTTCGGTGGACACAATGGTTCGATCATCGCAGGACGAATCTGAGCCCGAAATCTTGGCCAAAAAGTCGGAGTCGTTGGTCCTGCTCAATTCTTAGGCTAGAATTGGGCTAGCTAGCTTGACCTTTGGATGTGAGGTTTGCCAGATGAGTTCTCATGCCGCAATTGATGTCTACTATCCCGAGTCGGATGGGAAACCGATGGGTGAAACCGATCTGCATATCCATTGGATGTTTCGCATTCGCGATATTCTGAAGTGGCGTTATCGGGAGCACCACACCTACGTTGCTTGCAATTTGTTGGTGTACTATCAAGAAGGCATGCCGAAGAAGTTCTTGGTGCCCGATGTGTTTGTGGTCAAGGACAGTGATCCCGGTTTCCGGCGGACTTACAAGCTGTGGGAAGAAGGACAGTCTCCCGATTGCATTTTTGAAGTGACGTCACTCGGAACCCGTCGCGAAGATGAAACCGTCAAGCCAAACAAGTATGCGGCAATGGGGGTCGGCGAATATTTCCTGTACGATCCTTCGTCGGAATATCTGTCGCCACCCTTGCAGGGCCATCGGCTCGTCGATGGCGAGTACGTCCGCATCGAGCCAGATAACCAAGGCAGGCTCTTTTCGCAGCAACTGGACCTCTACCTGCAACTCGACGAGCGCGAGCTTGTGCTGCACGACGCGACAACCGGACAGCGACAACTGACTCACGCCGAGGCGGCAGACTTGGCCGCCGAAGCCAAACAGCACGAAGTCGAAGCTAAGCAGCGCGAAGTCGAAGCCAAGGCACGCGAAGTCGAAGCCCGCGACATTGAAGTCGCGCGGTTGCGGGAAATTCTCAAACGGCATGGTATCGACGAATAGTCGATGACTTTAGAGCGACTCAGTTCGCTCGGTTGGCATCGAGAAAAACCGTCGGCAATATACCACCGCCATCCGCCATATGGTTCTAATAGGGATCGCCATTTTCGACTCGGCTAATTGGCGCTAGTGCGCAAAAACAACCGACTTTCGCGGGGCCGGCTTAGATCCTTAGGTGGCAACATGCAAGCGGTTTACCCGTGCGACCACTCGGTGCCACCGGCACGGTCTTCGAGCACGATTCCCCTCGCCGACAGCTTATCGCGGATCGCGTCGCCGGTGGCGAAGTCTTTGTTCGCACGAGCCGCTGCGCGGATTTCGATCAGCAGTTGCATCAGCCCATCGGCAAGGCCTTCGCTGCGACCCGTCCACTCGGTCCCCCCAGCGCGGTCTTCGAGTGTGACGCCCAGCTTGCCTAGCCCGTCGCGAATCGCATCGGCAATGGCGAATTTCTTTGCCGCGCGACTCTCGGCGCGCAGATCGATGACCACCTGCATGACGCTCGCAGTCAATTCATCACCCACACCAGCAGCGGCGGGCGGCACGATGAACAGTCCAAGCAGACTCGACAGTTCGCGAACGACATCCATCAGCAGAGAGAAAATCGCGATGCTCGCAGCATCGCTCCGCCCGGTTCCTTCTAGATCGTGGTCGTCACAGAATTTGTTGACGATCCGCGCCAACTCGAACAGCTCGCCAATCGCGCCGCCGGTATTAAAATCGTCGTCCATCGCCCCCAGAAACTTATCACGGCACTTAGCAGCGGCGACGAGCGCGGCGTCGTTGCCTACCGCGACCGAAGTCGCACCGCGACTTGTCGGCGCGGTCAGTGCATAAAAGTCGCTCGATGTGATTCGTTTGTATCGCTTGAACAGCCGGTAGAAAGTTTCGAGTCCGAGCGCGGCCTCTTCGATCGCCGGTTCGCTGAACAGCACGGTGCTGCGGTAATGGGTGCGAAGCAAGAAGAAACGAATCCGCTCGCCCCCTTGCCGACTGAGCAACTCGGCGAGCCCCCCTGCACCCTTGCTGCGACTCATCTTTCCGCTGGTGTTGTCGGTCGAAGCTCCGGAAGCTGACGCTTCCGGCTCGGCGCGGTCGCTCTTGCCACCGATCTTGCCGGCCGCTGTATCTTTGCGCAGCAGACCGTTGTGACACCAGTACTTGACCATCGGCTTGCCGTGGCAGCATTCGCTTTGGGCGATTTCGTTTTCGTGGTGGGGGAATTCGAGGTCGAGCCCGCCGCCGTGAATGTCGAAAGTTTCGCCCAATAGCTTCTTACTCATTGCCGAGCATTCGATGTGCCAACCGGGTCGACCATCGCCCCATGGGCTCTCCCAAGATGGTTCACCTTCTTTGGCTGTCTTCCACAAGGCGAAGTCGGCAGCGTTTTTCTTTCGCTGAGTGGTACCCCCCCCTTCGCCCATCGCGCTATCGAGCGACCGGTTGCTAAGCTTGCCGTAGTCACTGTCTTTACCAACATCGAAATAAACGTCCCCCTCTGACTCGTAAGCGAAGCCTCGGTCGATCAAGTCGACGATAAACTGAATGATCTCGTCCATACAGTCGGTCGCACGAGGGAACTCGTCGATTTGGTCGACCCCAAGCGCGGCGAGATTGCGGTTGTAATCGGCGATGTTCTCTTCGGCCACTTCGAGCATCGTGATGCCGCGTTCGTTGGCCTTGTTGATCAGCTTGTCGTCGACATCGGTAATGTTGACGACCCAAGTGACGTCGTAGCCGTTGTAAACGAGGTAGCGCTTAATGCAGTCGAAGATGACCGGACCGACCATGTGGCCAATGTGGGCCTCGGCATAGACGGTAGGACCACAAAGGTAGATGCCCACCTTGCCCGGTGAGACCGGCGTAAAGGGCTCCTTCTTCCGAGTGAGTGTGTTGTAAACAACCAACGACGGGTGGGTAGTAGCCGATTGGTTACTGTTTTGGATAGCGGTCGATGTACTCATGTCGGTCCGTCGAAAGGGCTAGTAACTGGGTGCGGAGGCATCGTTCACAAACCGCTAACCTAGCGGAACTGGGGGGCTCTTGTGAAGGTCGAACCTCAGATGAAGTTGCCGCTAGACCTCGCGTCGAACATCGTCGTCTTGGTAGGTGACACGATACAAATCGGTCCGTCGGTCGTTCCAGTTTTGCACGCTCCCCTGCTCGCGATGGCGACGAAGCATCTCGACATCGACGTCGTGTACGATCAGCGTCTCGACATTCGGGTTGCTCTCGGCCGCGATCGCGTCGCGGGCGAACTCGACATCGGCGGGCGTGAAGATAGCCGATTGCGCGTAATGAATATCAGCATTCTCGACGAACGGCAGATTGCCCGTGCAACCGCTGACCGCCACGTAGACGTGGTTCTCGACGCATCGCGCCATCGCGCAGCTTCGCACCCGGGTGTAGCCGTGTTTGGTGTCGGTGTTGAACGGCACAAAGATAATTCGCGCCCCTTTCGCCGCCGCGATTCGAGTCAATTCGGGAAATTCGATGTCGTAGCAAATTTGAATCGCCACCAGCCCACAGTCGGTATCGAACACCTCGACCTTGTTGCCGGGCACCACGCCCCACCAGCGGCGTTCGCTCGGTGTGATGTGAATCTTATACTGGCGGCCAATCGCGCCGTTGCGATTGAACAAGAAGCTCGCGTTGAGCAGTTGCTCGTTCTCGACTACAAACTGCGAACCACCAATGATGTTGACGTTGTATTTGACTGACAGGTCACTGAACATATCGAGGTACTGGGGCGTGAATTCAGCAAGCCGCCGGGCCGCTTCGCCCGGCCGGGTCGCTTCGAGACACGACAGCAATTGCAACGTGAACAGCTCGGGAAACAACACAAAGTCGCTTTTGTAGTCCGACGCGACATCGACAAAGTACTCGCACTGCTGGGCGAATTCGTCGAAGCTTTTGATCTAACGCATCTCGTATTGCACGACCGACAACCGTACTCTGTCGACAACTCGTTCTTTTCTTCGTGCCGTCTTCGATTGATATTCGAGGTTGATCCACTCACAAAAAGTCGCGTAGCCCAGAGAGGCGTGGTCGGTGGGGAAGTATTCGGGGATCAGCCCTTGCAGTGCAAAACCATTGGCGATTTGGGCCGTCAACACCGGAGCGTGCAGCGACTTGTCGACGACACAATCGACGTATTCGCGGGCTGTCATCTCGTCGGCGTGGGCCCCGTAGCCTGGGATCCGCCCCCCGATAATCATCCGCGAAAGGTTGCGATCGCGGCACAACTGCTTGCGTGCGTCATAGAGCCGTCGCGACAGTTTCATTCCACGAAACTCGGGATCGACCATGATCTCGATGCCATAGAGCGTGTCCCCCTTGGGTTCGTGATTGCGGATGTAGCCACCATCGGCCATTTTCATCCAGTTGTGCCATTCAAGTGCCGGATCGTAGCTGACGATCAGGCTGCTGCTGCTCGCAGCAAGTTTGCCATCGACCTCGACCACCAGTTGACCCTGCGGAAAATGTTGTAGTTGGCTCTCAATCTGTTCGCGCTTCCAAATCGTCATTCCCGGAAAGCACTTGGCCTGCATCGCCACAAGCGCATCGAAGTCGTCGATCGAGAGGGGCCGGACTTTGATGGCCCATTCGTATTGGCTGAGGTCGATTTGTTCTGACATTTGTTGCCTATTGTTCCACTTAGCTGAACCGCATTACGCGACTGGCCTCGCATTGTCGCGCATCAGAGGCAAACGAACAATGCCGCTAACGAAAGGCTGCGATATCAATGTGTCACTCGGACATTGGCGACCGGTACGGATTTCCGTCTTCGGTCTGCTTCACGAGCGGTTGTTCGAGAGCGCCGCCAACCAACTCACTTCGCTGATTGTGGTTCAAGTTCAGCGACCCGTGAATCCAGCCGATCGCTAAGCCAATCAACAGCCCGAAGCCACCGAGGCCGCCCGTCACTTCGCCCAGGTAATAAGATTTATTGTCGGCAATCCAAACGCCCCATGCAAAGCCAACGAAGTAACCGAGCGGCATCCACCAACAGATCGGGCCACCACGAGTATGCTTGGCTCGGTTGCCGCGGGAGCGGAAATAGAGAAACCCCTTCGCGAACGCAAAACCCACCAGTGCGATCACGGCCGCCGCACGGAGTGCGGCGAGTCGTTCGTCTGCCGTTGGTGGCAATCCCAGTTGGTCCACGATTTGTTCTGTGGTGGTAATATCGAGAGAATTGCGAATCGCCATCGAATCTGACTGGCTCCCATGATAAAACGAGTCAACGCAAGTTCACAACTAAATTGACCACCGCTCACTTCCAACTCCGCTAGCTCACGCTTTCCCTCTGACCGCTCCTCATGCGCATCCTCGGCATCGACCCCGGACTCAACACCACCGGTTATGGCGTCATCGACGTCGTGGGCCGCGAGGTGACGCTCGTCGAGGCAGGCATTGTCAAAGGGGGCGTGGGCAAGTCGCTGGCCGAGCGGATTCATGAGATTCACACGGGCGTTGCCGAGGTGATTGCGGCCACCACACCCGAGGTGCTGGCGATCGAAGAACTCTATTCCCACTACGAACGCCCCCGCACCGCCATCTTGATGGGACACGCCCGAGGGGCGATCATTTTGGCAGCGATGCAGGCCGGCATGAGGGTCAAGCACTTTGCCGCGACGCAAATCAAAAAAACCATTACCGGCAACGGACGCGCCCCCAAAATCCAAATGCAACAAGCCATCGCCCGCGAACTGGGACTTGCCAAGCCGCCCGATCCCCCCGACGTCGCCGACGCACTGGCCGTGGCGCTCGCCTTCGGCTACGCGCGGGACTGGGATCCAGGGGCTGGGGACTAGGGGTTTCAGTTGTTGATTTCGATGATGCTTCGACGCATTCCCTGGCCCCCAACTCCTAGCCCCTAGCCCGAACAAATGATCACCAAAATCACAGGCAAAATAACCGCGGTCGCTGGCGACGTTTTGACGCTCGCTGTCGGGCCGATGGAATACGAAGTTCTCATTCCCGAATTCGCCCGTCGGCAACTGCAAAACAAGCTGGGCGACGAAGCCAGCATGCACACCATCGAATACCTCGAGGGAGATCCCTCACGCGGGCGGCTGACTCCTCGCATGGTCGGTTTCCTTAGCAGCATCGAACGCGAGTTCTTCGAGTTGTTCTGTCAGGTCGATGGCGTCGGTGTCAAAAAAGCCCTGCGGGCCATGGTGCGACCCGTTCAGGAAGTCGCCACCATGATCGAAGAACAAGACTCCAAAGGCCTTTCGGGACTCCCCGGCATCGGCCCCGCCACCGCCGAGCGAGTCGTCGCCAAACTCCGTCGAAAGGTGCCCAAGTTCGCGCTGCTCGTTGGTCGCGACGCGATGGAAGCGGGCAGCGTCGAACACGACTTGATGACCGAGGTCTACGAAATTCTCTGCACCCTCGGCCACAGCGAAGGCGAAGCCCGCAAGCTCATCGATGGTGTCACCGCCGGCAAGAAAAAATACAAAGACGTCGAAGCGCTGCTACACGCCGTGTACGAAAGCCGCCAGTAGTTCTGACCGTTTTGACCCCGAAATGGCAAACACGATTGGAGCGGACAAAACCCCTCTTTTTGTCTGGCGTCAAAATCGCGAAAACGCCTTGTTTTTCAGTCGATTTCGAACATCGTCGGTGAATTTCGTACCTGGGTTTTGACCGACCAGTTGGCGACGTT
>JBGSWC010000109.1:0-12346 GCA_041752635.1 Pirellulales bacterium
GTCGGCCATCAGCGGCGGCAGGCCATCGTCGTGAGTCGCCGGACTCGTCGCTGGCGATTGATAGGGATTAGGCGGCGGCGACGTCGGTGATTGATTCATGGCTGGTGGTGACCGCCGGTGGTTGTGACTGCATTGGTGCAGTTGTTCGGGTTTCCAGTTCGTTGCCTACCATACCCGATGAATCGCGTGACGACGACGGCAGCTACGAACAACTTTCATCGGCGACGCTTCCCCAGAGAGTTTTGAAGTGCGTCTTGCACTTCGGACACTTTACTCGGCGGCCGAGCACTTTGGCGGCGGTCTCTTTTTCGTGAGCGCACTCGGGACACGTGATCACGACGTGGCTTTGCGGGTTATCGACAGAGGGCATGGCGAGCCACTTGGCGTCGCGAAACTCGATGTCGTCGCCGGCGAGCAGTTGCAGCTCAGCTTCGCTGATTTCGTCGGCGCTCGCGAGGCGGTTGGCCATCCGGCGGATGGCGTGCTCGAACAGGTTGCGTGCCGCGCGGCCATTGCCGAAATAACGATTCTTGTGAGCGGCGATCTGTGTGAAACCGAGCAACACTCGCCAACGGACGTCGGCCGTCATTTGATAGTGGTTTTTGTCGCACATCAGTTCGAAAATTCGCCCCAACTCGATCGGCGTGTAGTCTTCGAACTCCATTGTGCGGTTAAAGCGACTCGAAAGCCCGGGATTACTGAGCAACAGCTCGCGCATCTCGTCGGGATAGCCCGCGAGGATCACGACCAGTCGGTCGCGATTGTCTTCGGCTCGCTTGAGCAATGCTTGAATCGCTTCGCGACCATAGGGGTCTTCGCTCTCGGCCGCAACCAAACTGTACGCCTCGTCGATGAACAGCAGTCCGTCGAGTGCTTCGTCGATTTTCTTGTTGGTCTTGGGTCCAGTCTGCCCCGCATACTCGGCGACCAAGCCCGAGCGATCGGCCTCGACCAAATGGCCTTTGGCGAGCACGCCGAGCGCGCGAAAAATTTTGCCAACTATCCGCGCGACGGTCGTCTTGCCGGTGCCCGGATTGCCGGTGAAGACCATGTGCAGGCTAACCTCGGTGGTGGGCAAGTTGGCCTCGGCACGCAGCTTTTGGAGCCTGAGCAAATTCGACAGCGATCGGACCTCGTGTTTGAGGCTTGCGAGTCCAATCAGGTCGTCGAGTTCGGCTAGCGCTGCATCGACGGTGACCTCGGGAGCCACATCGGCAATGGGTCGCTGGTTGTCGAGGCGCCGGCGACCGGCCTGTGCGCCCGGTTCTTGGTCGGCCGATTTTGTTGCCACCGTGCCGACGAAGACGCGCCCCGCTTCGTTCCGCATTTTCTCGATCGCTTCGCTACCTTGGAGGTCGGCCTCGGAGTGATCGCGATAGTCGTCGACCGCCACCTTGCGCAAGTTCTGTTCGATGGCTCGCTGAATGTCGCCAATCGCGAGTTGTTCACTCTCTTTGAGCCGACCATCGGCCCGCGCCACGGCATTGGCAAGCCGCACGACAATGGTTTCGAGCTCGCCAACTTTGTCGCGTAGTGGTGCCAGTTTGTCGAATGGCCGGAGCATGCTGTACCAATTGAGCTTGGCTGAATCAGCCGACGCCTTCTTGATTGTCTCGCGAAGCGCATCGCCACTGATCCACTGGTCGAACAGGTGATGGCACAGTACCTCGGCCAGCAGTCGCTCTTCTCTGCTCCACTGTCGATCGGCTTCGCAAACTGTGATGTAAATCTTAAGCACCAATGCCCGATGCAAATCGTCCATGAGTCGCGCAAAGTCGCCGTCGCTCTGGTCGATGAGGTGTGGATGCTCGCGCACACAACGCTCGGCGCTCGACAGATACAACTCGCGACACTCGCGGAGCGTGCGGCTGAACAGCGACGTCTGGCTGGGCGAGGGCATGGTCGAGGAAGGATGAAGGATGAAGGATGAATTTGGGGCGCGCTAGTCTTGCAGCATTGATAGGCAGGCGTCGACTTCGCCGTCGGTGCCGACGCTGATTCGCAGGCCCGGTTCCCAATTGGGGTAGGCCATGTAGCGGACGAGCAAACCCGAGGCTTTGAGTCGTTGGTAGAGCGCTTCGGCGTCGAGCTTTTCGTGCCAGCACCAAACGAAGTTGGCGTGGCTCGTGGTGGTGCGGAAGCCGAGCCCAGCAAGCTCGCCCGCGAGCCGCTCGCGGGTGGCGATGATCTTCGCGCGATTGTCGGCGAGCCACGCCTGGTCGTCGATCGCCGCGGTGGCGGCCGCGATCGACAGCGCGTCGCAGTTGTAGCTATCCTTGACCTTATTGAGATCAGCAATTACTTGGGGCTGGGCCACGGCAAAACCAAAGCGAAGGCCGGCGAGTGCGTACGATTTGCTCAGCGATCGGGTGACGATCACGCGCTCGTTCTTGGCAACGAGCGACAAGCAGTTGGTGTCGGCGAAATCGACGTAGGCTTCGTCGACAACCAACGGACAGGGCAGGGCGGCAGCGATTTTGGCGACCTTCTCCGGCGAGATGACAGTCCCCGATGGGCTATTAGGATTCGCCAAGAACGCCAGCCGCAATCGGTCGCGACTCGCTGTGAACGCCGCGCCGAGCGTCCAGTCAGCGTCGAATTGAATTGGCTCGGCAATCGCCCCTTGGATTTCGCACAGTGTCTTGTAAAGCACATAGCTCGGGGTGGGGAAACGAACCACGTCTCCCTCGCCGGCAAACGCCCGGGTGATGATGGTGAGCAGGTCGTCGCTGCCGTTGCCACAGAGAATCCACTCGGGGGTAATTTCCGGCAAGTCTTTCGCGAGCACTTCGGCCGCGCGAATGCGAAACGCCGTGGCCATGGGGTCGGGATATTTCCGCAGTCCCCCTTCCGCCGTATGGCGAATCGCCTCGACCACCTGGGGCGAGCAAGGATAAGGATTCTCGTTGGTGTTGAGCTTAATGACCTTGCCCCCGCGCGGTTGCTCGCCGGGGGTATAGCCAGTCATGTCGGTGATGTTTTTTCGGAACATTTGTTAGCGAGAATGTAGCCACGCTCGCCAGAGCGTGAATGGAATGAGTTGGTGCATCGTTGCAGCTTCGTCCACCGTCTGGCGACGGTGGCTACGTTTCAGTGCCGCGAATCGCCACGCTGGCCGCATGGGCGGTGAGGCCTTCGATTTGGGCCATGGCAATCGCGTCGTCGGCCACGCTGGCAAGGTCGTCGGCCGTATATTCGATCACGCTGTTCGTTCGCAAAAAGTCGTTGCTCGAAAGACCACTTGCAAACCGGGCGGTCGCACCGGTGGGCAATACGTGAGACGGACCGGCCACATAGTCGCCGATCGCCACGGGGCACTCATCGCCAATGAATACCGCCCCGGCACAACGAATGTTCGCCAGCATTTGGTGTGGATCGCGGCAAGTGATGTGCAGGTGTTCGGTTGCAAGATGGTTGGCAAGTTCCGCCGCCTCGTTGCGGTTGGCGACGGTGATGATCGCCCCAAACTCGGCGAGCGCTGTTCGTGTCAATTCGCTTCGTTCGAGCTTGCCAAGCTGACGCTCAAGCTCGCGCTCGACTTCGTCGGCGAGCGGTTTGTGCCAGGTGATCAGCACACTCGACCCGGGCGAATGCTCGGCTTGGGCCAGCAAGTCGGCTGCTGTGTAGTCGGCCCGTGTTGAATCGTCAGCGATGACGATCACCTCGCTCGGCCCGGCGATCGAATCGATGTCGACCTCGCCAAAGACATGACGTTTGGCGAGCGCGACAAACAGGTTGCCTGGGCCGACGATCTTGTCGACTCGCGGCACGCCATCGACTCCATAGGCGAGCGCGGCGACCGCCTGGGCTCCCCCCATGCGATAGACCTCGCCCACACCAATCTCGTGGCAAGTCGCCAGCAGGTGTTGGTTGTAGCTACCGAATGGTGTGGGGGGAGCCACCACAGCAATTTCGGCCACGCCAGCCGCTTGGGCCGGTATGGCGGTCATCAAAAGCGTCGACGGATAAGCGGCCGCACCACCGGGCACACAAATGCCAATCCGGCGAAGCGGCAAGTAACGTTGCCTCAGCGAACCGCCCCCAGCGAGCGGCACGACGGTGTCGCTATGCAGTATAGCCGTTTGAAAATGGAGTATATTGTCGCGGATTCGCCTCACTGTTTGCAAATACTCAGGGTCCACGCGGGCGTGAGCCTCGATGAATTCGGACGCGGGCACTCGTAGCGATGCGGCCGTTAATTGTGCGCGGTCGAGTTTGGCCGAATATTCGAGAACCGCGTCTAAGCCACGTTTTCGCACATCGCCACAAATTCGTTCGACCACCTGTGTGGGGGTAAGCGGCTCGCCAAAGACTTCGATCGTCTTCTGGCGACCTGCCGCGCTGACGACATCGCCCGAGTCGGGGGCCAATTTCGCGCGTAGCCGTCCGATCGCCTCAGCGGCTCCAGGTTGGGAATTGTCGATACGCTCGATGAGTGGCATGTTGGTGGGTCGTTGCGGTTGGGTGAGTCTCTATCTTAAAGTGGGTGGTGCATCGTTTGTAGTGACCCGATTCATCGGGTCGGCGTGTTCTTCCATTTCCCAAAATTTTTTTGACCGCATCAGTGCGGTCACTACGAACATATGATCGACCTTCGCAGCGATACCGTCACCCTTCCCACTCCCGCCATGCGCGACGCGATGGCTCGCGCGCCGCTGGGGGACGATGTGTTTGGCGAAGATCCGACCGTGAACCAGCTCGAAGCACGAGTGGCCGAGATGCTCGGCAAAGAGGCTGCGCTGTTTGTGCCTTCGGGCACCATGGGCAATCAGCTCGGGGTAAGGTTGGCCTGTCGGCCCGGCGATGAGTTCATCTGCGACACCGAGTGCCACGTCTATCACTACGAGCAGGCCGCCTATGCGCAACTGTTCGGCGTTGCAGCGCGACCGGTCGATAGTCATTGGGGGCTCGTTCACGCCGACTTGCTCGCCGGACTCGTGCGTGGGGCCGATCAACACCACCCCCGCACGAAATTGCTGACGCTCGAAAATACCCACAATCGCCGCGGTGGCATCGTGATGGACTACGACTGCATGGCGGCGACCTGCAAACAGGCGCACTCGCTCGGATTGCGAACTCACCTCGACGGGGCGCGACTCTGGAATGCGGTCGTCGCCAGCGAGCGTCCCGCCAGCGAGTGGGCACAGCACTTCGACACGGTCAACGTCTGTTTCTCGAAAGGTCTCGGCGCACCGGTCGGTTCGGCCCTCTGTGGCAAGGTCGACGATATCGCCGAAGCCCGCCGGGTTCGCAAGGCCCTAGGCGGCGGCATGCGACAAGCGGGCGTGTTGGCGGCAGCCGCGTTGTACGCGCTCGAGCATCACGTCATTCGGTTGCGTGAAGACCATCACCACGCGGAGTTGCTCGCCCAGGCAGTCGCCGACTCACCCCACTTGCTGGTGGTGCCAACGGGCGACGATGCTCCGCAGCGAACCAATCTGCTGTTCATCGAAGTCGACCCCCACTGGGGAACAGCCACGCAGCTCTGTGCCAATCTCCGCGAAGCGGGGGTTTTGTCGCTCGATTTGAGTCACAATCGGATTCGGCTGGTGACGCATTTGGGCGTGTCGCGCGAGGATGTCGAGAAGGCGGGCGAGGTGCTAAGTCATGCAAAAAGTCATTGAGCCATTTTCTCAATAGCCGACGAGCTACGCCTCGTCGCTGAGCGACTCGACGACGAGGTGTAACTCGTCGGCTAGAGTGTGTAGAGCTATAGTCCAAACGACCAAATCTCGTCCCCAATCCCTTACCTACTAAATCAATGTTCGCCGCTGCTCACCCATTGGTTCACCTCAACGCCACACTCAACACGGTCGCCACGCTGCTACTTATTGCCGGGTTTGTGCTGATCAAACAACGCAAAGAGGTCGCGCATAAGTGGGCCATGATGTCGGCGTTTGTGGTGTCATCGTTGTTTTTGGTTTGCTATTTGTACTACCACTTCGTCGTGCAGTTAACGGTCAAGTTTACGCACCCAGGTATCATCAAGCTCATTTATCTGTCGATTTTGGCGTCACACGTCATTTTGGCAATCACCGTCCCCTTTTTGGCAATTACCGCGATCGTGCTGGGTCAACGGTCGCTCGGATACTGGCTCCCGGCACGCATCACCACGGATGACGACGCAACACGGGCCGATTACATTTCCGGCGTCCGGCGGGCCCATCGCAAGATCGTCAAGTTCGCGTTTCCGATTTGGCTCTATGTGTCGGTGACCGGCGTGGTGGTGTACCTTATGCTCTACCACTTCTGGCCCTCGGCCGAAATTCTTGATTAGCGTCGTAAGGCTGCGGGCGACTGCGAACAGTCGCGGCATTTTCTGGGAAAATTTGACGCCACTTTTTCCGGAGGGTCTGTTATACTTGTGGGCTGCGGTCGTAGTAGTCACACCGGCGGCGGCTGACTCGGCTCGCGTACCCCACCTTTGCATCGGGTCTCGATGCCTTTCAACATGTTCACTTTGTATTCGTGGAGAGTCTCTGCCATGGTGAAATTTGCTGCAGCGCTATTTGTTCTGACACTTTCGTTCATCGGCTCGAGCACCACGCTTCGCGCCGAGATAGCCGAGCTGCAGCTTCAGCCGAACGATCGTATTTGCTTGGTTGGCAACGCACTCGGTGAAGGCCTGCAACACCACGGTACGTGGGAGGCCGGGCTTTACCTCCGTTTCCCGGAACATAATCTCGTCGTTCGCAATCTCTGCTTCCCTGGCGATGAGGCTTACACTCGTCCTCGAAGCCGGAACTTTGGCCCACCCGAACAACATCTCACCCACAGCAAAGCGTCGGTCGTTCTATTCTTCTTCGGCTTCAACGAGTCGTTTGCCGACGAACCAGGAATCGAAAAATTCAAGGCCGATCTCAAAAAGCTCGTCACCGAAACGAAAGCGGCCGATTACAGCGGCAAGGGCGCGCCGCGAATTGCGCTCGTCTCGCCCATCGCTCAAGCAGCCCACGGCGCGGTCGATGCAAAAATGCGCGACAGCCGCAACAAGGCGCTCGCGAGCTATACACAAGCAATAAAAGAAGTCGCCGACGAAACGGGCGTGGCGTTCGCCGATGTGTTCACGCCCACCAAGCCGATAATGGAGTCGCAACCAGTTCGCCCGATCGACGAGCAATTCACCGGCAGCGATCCGCTGCTGACGCTTGATGGCTGCCATTTTTCACCGGCCGGTTACGCCGCCTTTGGCCCGATTCTCAACGACTCGCTGTTTGGCAAGACTTCGGAAGGAATTACGCCAAGCGAGCAGCTAATCGCCGAAATCGACGATAAGAATTTCCATTGGTGGCACGTTTATCGCGCTGCCAACGGTTACTCGATCTATGGGCCTCGTGGCGAAGCAGGCAGCGATGGAACGTATCGCAATCGTGAAGTGCTAGAGCGCGAACTTGCGATTCTCGAACAGATGAGCGAAACACGTGAAGCACGCGCGTGGGCACTCGCCCAAGGTAAGCAGGTGAGCGACGCACCCGACGATTCCAATACGCTGCCATTCATCAATCCGAAGACGAACGTCGCACCCGACTTTGGCCGCGACGGCAACAGCCGCAAGAGTGGCTCGCTCGATTACCTGACGTCGGAGGAACAAAAGAAGCTGTTCAAGTTGGCCGATGGCTATGAGGTAAACCTGTTCGCCAGCGAAGAAGACTTTCCCGAAATCCAAAACCCAGTGTCGATGACCTTCGACGCCAAGGGGCGGCTGTGGGTCGCTGTGATGCCGAGCTACCCTCACTGGCAGCCGAAAACCAAAATGGACGACAAGATTCTCATCTTGACCGACATCAACGGTGATGGACGTGCCGACGAGTGCAAGACATTCGCCGGTGGGCTGCACCAGCCGACAGGTTTTGAACTTGGTTACGACGGAGCCTTCGTCGCCAACGAGCCCGATTTCTTGTTTCTCAAAGACACCGACGGCGACGACGTGGCCGATGTCCGCGTCCGGCGTCTCGCCGGTTTTGACTCGGCCGACACCCATCACGGACTTGGCACTTTCGAGTGGACACCCGGCGGCAAGTTGAACTTCCAAGAAGGCATCTTCAAGTTCTCGAACATTGAAACGCCCTTTGGTTTGGTACGCACCAACGAAGGGGCGATTTGGGAATTTGAGCCCCGCACCGATCGCTTCGGCACCTACACGGTGTTCGACTTTGTGAATCCTTGGGGACATGTCTTCAATCAGTGGGGACAAAGTTTCGTGACCGACGGTACGACCGGTTTGCATTACTTCACCACTCCGCTTTCGACTCACATCGATTTCCCCGGAAATCATTCGCAGAAGGGTTTCCCGAATTTCTTGGAAAAGGTCTCGCGTCCGTCGGCTGGCTGCGAGATTATTTCGAGCCGTCACTTTCCCGACGACGCCCAAGGGAATTATCTGGAAAACAATGTGATCGGTATGCATGCGGTCTTGTGGTACACGCTCGAAGAGCGCGACAGCGGTTACGGCGGTGAATACCGTGGCACACTCATCGAGTCGAGCGACGGCAACTTCCGCCCGGTCGATTTGCAATTTGGCCCCGACGGCGCTCTTTATGTGTGCGACTGGCACAACGCGCTCATCGGCCACTTGCAACATAACTTGCGCGACCCAAACCGCGATCACACCCATGGTCGCATCTGGCGCGTGACAGCCAAGGATCGCCCGCTAGTCGAACCAGCCAAAATCTCGGGCGCTCCGATTGCCGAACTGCTCGATGTGCTCAAAGAGCCAGAACTCCGTACCAAGTATCGCGCTCGTCGCGAGATTGCCGCTCGTTCAACGAAAGAGGTGTTGCCGGCGCTGGAAAAGTGGAAATCGACTCTCGACGACCCGCAGCGTCGGCTCGAAGCGCTGTGGGTGTACCAAGCCCACGCCACACCGAACGCGAAGCTGCTGGGCGAATTGCTCGCCAGCGACGACCACAACGCACGTGCCGGTGCGGTTCGCGTGCTCTGTGAATGGCGTGACCAGATCGACGGGTCACTCGATCTCGTCGCCAAGGCAGTGAAAGACGAACACCCCCGCGTGCGGCTCGAAGCGGTTCGCGCATGTAGCTTCTATCGCACCCCCGAAGCAGCCGAAATTGCCCTCGAAGTGCTCAACTTCCCAATGGACGACTATCTCAAGTACGCTCTCGATGAGACGATGAAGCAGTTGCGTAAGTTTTAGTTAACGATCGTAGTAACCCGAGTCATCGGGTTCTCGCGGCACGGAAATTTTAGAACAATCAAAAACCGTATGAATGCGGTTACTACGAACAGAGCGATAATCCAAACCTCGCAAGTGAAGGTGGAATGCCATGAGATACACGCTGATGATCGCCTTTGTGTTGCTGCTCGCGGTGACCACTCGTGCCGACGATCAGTGGATTGAATTCGACGGTACGAAAGGCCCCGGCGTCGGCAAGCACATCGTGCTCGTTTCGGGCGACGAAGAGTACCGCAGCGAAGAAGCACTGCCCCAACTGGCGAAGATTCTCGCCACCCACCACGGTTTCCGCTGCACCGTGTTGTTCGCGGTCGATCCGGCATCGGGGACGATTCAGCCGAATCAACACGAGCACTTGCCCGGCCTCGAAAAGTTGGCCGATGCCGACCTGATGATCATTGCCACGCGCTTTCGCACACCCGGCGACGAATCGATGCAGGCAATCGAAAATTACCTTAAGCGGGGCGGACCGGTTATCGGTCTCCGGACGGCGACTCACGCGTTTCAATTTCCCAAGAATTCAAAATGGGCGCGTTATGGCAATGGCTATTCGGGAGACGACAAGGCATGGACCGGCGGCTTTGGCCGTGCTGTGGTTGGCGAACAGTGGGTCAGCCATCACGGTCACCACAAACACGAAGGAACCCGCGGGCGGTTCGCCCCGGCTGCCGAAGACTCGCCCATCCTGCGTGGCATCGCCGATGGCGAAGTGTGGGGGTCGAGCGATGTCTACGGGGTGCGACTGCCGATGGTCGATAGTGTGACGCCACTCTTGTTCGGCGAGTCGACCGCCCGGCAAGGAGAGTTCGACGCCAGCGATCTGCATTACGGTATGCGTCCCACCGACCCACCGGTCGAGGGGGACAAGAACGACGTAAAAATGCCAATCGCGTGGACGAACAGCTATCGACTCGAAGGGGGCGAGACTGGTCGGGTGTTTGCCACGACGATGGGGGCCTCGGGCGACATCGCCAACGCCGCCGTGCGGCGGATGATCGTCAACGGGGTCTACTGGGCATTGGGACTCGAAGACAAAATTCCCGCTGGTGGGACGGCCGTCGACATTGTCGGCGTCTATAATCCCACAAAGTTCGAATTCCGAAACAATGATCATTGGCAAGACTCGGCGCTCAAGCCGAGCGATTTTGAGTAGCTACGACGTCATTCCCGCGCAGGCGGGAATCCAGAAAGCGAACGTGAAAATAGATTCCCGCCTGCGCGGGAATGACGGGGAGAGCCGGGCGATTTTGAGTAGTCGGTTCGCGCAAGTTATGAGAGGACATTGGTTTTGAAAACGATCATTGCGCAATTTCTCGCTTTGTTGATGCTGGCTGTTCCGGTGCTTGCAGAGGAACACGCTCACGAAACCGATGCGGAGCCCGTCGTAAAGCCGCGCGTGTTTTTCGACAAAGCACCGGCGATTGTCGCTTACCAACTTAAAGCGCTGAGCGATGCCGAGTTATTGCTGGTCGATCGTGAGACGAGCGATGTCAAGTATGCCCCCGTGTACGAGTCGATCTTGGGTCGCTCGTCGATCGCCGCCAGCGAACGTGTCGCTTCGCTTCGTGCACTCGCGGAGTTACGCAAACAAGAAATACTCGACGCGGTACTCGATATCGCCGGCAAAATCGACGATCCGAACGACAGTCTCGTACCCCTGCTCGTCGACGAAGTGAAAGCGAGCGGCGCGAACAGCGATCGCCTCGTGAAGGAGCTAGAAGGTTCGAGCGGCATTGCGAGGCAATTGCTGATGACCGGTTTGATCGCTGGTGGTGCGCCGGTGATGACTTGGCTTCCGAGTGGCGACGAAGTTAAGACCGATCTTTTGGTGGCGATCACACTGGCGGGCGAATTGCCGCAGGCTCAAGAGCTGCGCGAGATCGTTACCTTGACGTTCGCAACCGATGACCCCGAAACGACGAGCGCCGCGCTGCGAGCTTTGGCGGCTCTCGAAATCGAACCGGCCGACAGCTTCGAGCGGGCCGTGCGAGCGATCGAGAACCCCGAAACGACGCCCGCCGCCATTGAGTTGCTGCTCACGCTTCCCGCCGACGCCATCGACCCAGTGCGAGCGCAAGCCGCGACTGAGTTGTTGGTCGAAAGAATTGCGGCCGTACCTGTCGCCGAGCGGACCGGCGCCGCGACGCAGCAACTCGTTGCCGCGACCGACAAACTGTTGCCACGAGTTGAAGGCCCTGCCGCGCGAGAGCTTCGTAGTCGCTTAAGCGAAATCACGGTCCGCGTGCTTCGGATTGCAACCGTCTACGAAGAAATGCGTTACGACACGCCTTATTTGGTGGTCGAAAAGGGCCGAAAGGTTCACCTCGAGCTGGTGAATCCCGATGCGATGCCTCACAACTGGATCCTCTGTGAACCCGAAAAGATTCGCGACGTGGCGAAACTCGCCGCCGCTCTGTCAGGAGTCGCCGACGCCGACGGTCGGCAATACACGCCCGACACGGCGATGGTGCTTGTTTCGTCACCAGCAGCCCAAGCAGGCGAAACCGTTTCCATCGACTTCGAGGCACCCAGCCAACCGGGCGAGTATCCCTACGTTTGCACGTTCCCGGGCCACTGGATGCGGATGTACGGGGTGTTACTCGTGGTCGACGACATCGACGCCTGGAATAAGAACCCCGAGCCTCCCGCCGATCCACTTGGTTCGAACCGCGAGTTGGTGCAAACCTGGAAGTATGAAGACTTCGCCGAAATCTCAGATGGTGATCTCGCCGCTGCCATCGATGCCGCGACGCCAGAAATTGGTGCGAAGCTATTCACCGAAGCGACGTGTGCTGCCTGTCATTTGGTCGATTGCCAAGGAGGCAAGATCGGCCCCGATTTGACCGACGTTTTTACGCGTTGGAAAGGAGACGCAAAGGGCATTGTCCGAGAAATTGTCGATCCATCGCACAAGATCGACAAAAAGTACGAAACGAAAACGGTATTCACAATCGATGGACTTGTGATTAATGGCATCGTGCTCGAAGAAGACGACGAGAGCATCACACTTGTCACTAACCCTGATGCGCCTGAGCCGACAAGAATCCTCCAAGATGACATCGACGACGAGGAAACGTCGAAGGTGTCGATGATGCCCAAAGGGCTAATGGACCGTTTTACTCGCGACGAAATCATCGAAATCGTCGGCTACCT
>JBGSWC010000110.1:0-6907 GCA_041752635.1 Pirellulales bacterium
CCCACAATCGTGACGCTCACACGAACTGTCGAGTAGCGGGCAGAATAAATGAGCGACGACATCCGGCCAAAGCTGCCCGGCTGTGGTGAGTTCTTCTGTCGATACTGGCCGACTTCTCGCCAACACCAACATAGACGATAGAATCCCGCAGCAGTTTGTTGCTTAAACCAACACCATTCGATGCCATGACTTTTGATACGTACGAACTGCGATGGTTCTTCGACGCGCCGCCCGATTTTTTCAGAACGTCAACGGGAGAGGCTGAAGAACGCACCGACTATTATGCACCACTGATCAGCGAACTATCGAGCGTGAAGTGGCGACAGAATCACCTCGAAGTAAAGCGTCGTCTCGGCACCACGACTGTCGATGGTTGGGCGGTCGAGAGTTGGTCGAAGACTTCGATCGCGCTCGCTAAAGTCGATCGCCGACTGACTGATTCACCACCAAACGACTGGCTGGCGGTGACCAAGCGCCGGCAGATAGATAACATTGTTCCTGCAAAATCGAGTTTGCCTGCGAAGCAGGCCGCCAACCTTCCAGCAGTTCAAGTCGAATGGACCGAACTAGTCGCACGTTCGATTCGTTGCTGGAGCTTCGCCATGGAGGCACCGCTCGAACTCGAACCGCAAAGTGTTGTCGACTCGCTTGAATTGGTCTTGGGAGAAAATGCAATTGACGAACTGCCCCGCTGTAACACTTCCTACCCCAAATGGCTGAGCAAAGTCTTGTTGAGCGGTTGATGCTGTTGCTAACGCAGATTCGCCTCGCTTGACCCCTTTCAAGGTGCGACGATCGGCGGGAACTCAACCGGTAGTCTCGACTCGAAACCAACGTAGCTGGCGGCATCGAGTTACCGGCGACTTGTGATCAGTTCCGCAACGGACTCGCGCTCGAAGTGGTGCCCAAGGGCACTGACTTGAGGAATGCCTGGTCGATCATTTGCACTCTTTCTTGTTCGACTCGTTCGTATTGGCCTTCGGCACGAGCGATCAGTGACTGGAAATCGTTGCCGGGATACAGGGCAGCGTCCGACTGCAATTTTCGCAGGGTTCGCCAGAGCGCGCGTTTGCCGAGTATCCCAAGCGAGAGAACCTCGATACCCTCGAAAGGGCCGAGTTGTTTCGAGACCCGTCGCCAGAATTTCAGGCCACTAAGCTTGCCGCCCAGCCAAGCGAGCATCCGGCGGAGTGGGTTCGTGCTGCCGCCGGCGTCTCGCAGCAGTTGTCTGAGCACTTCTCGATCGGCTTCAATTTCGGGCAATAGCTGTGCGGCCAACTCGCTAACGGGGCGATGGGCCGGTAGCTGTACAAAATCCTGGAGCACACGAATGGCTGTGTCGCCACCTGTCAGATGGTCGAGCAGATAGGATCTCAGCGCACGTTGATTGACCGAACGAGTTGGGGCCGCTTGCGTGGTTGTCATGGCGCGAATCTTTCTGGCAAGTAGCGCGATTGCGGTCGCAATCGCTGTGGATGTGCGATTATTCGGGTTGGCTCGGTCGCGACGCCGAGTGGGCGGTGGTATAAGCTTCCGCTCGCTTACCCGACGTTTGGGAAGTTGACGACGCGTCTTGGTCGAGCCTCGAGAAATTCGCGACCTCGGCCAACGTGGCTGATTCTGGATCCTGCACTTTTTCTTGTTGTCGACGCAGGATGCTGAATCGTGCATCGGATTCAAGTACCACGGCTTCGACGTCGGCCAGTGAATGCACCCCCGACTCTCGCATCGCCGCCAAGATCTCCTGTTCCGTCACTCGTTCTTTGACCATCGCTTCGGAAACGAAGTGGCCTTGATAAAAAAGGATTGTCGGTGAGGCTCGGACCAAGTGAGAAAATGCGGGAGCGTATAACGAAGTCTTTGTGACGGCGAACTGAATGATGAGCAAACTGGCGATGGCCAGAATTCCTTCGAGCAAAGGGAGGTCGCTAATCACGATTGTCGAACCGACGATCGAACCAATTGCCACGGTGACGACCCAGTCAAAATTGTTGAGCTGTGAGGTCGATCGCTTGCCCGTGATGCGGACGAACGCCACAACGCTGATGTACGTAAGTAGCGCGCACATCATCACTCGAATCAGCCCGGTGACGTCGCGAAAAAACCATTCGTGCATTTTCTATCTCTCACATTCGAATCTGGCGATCGGCGTGTCGCGCGCAACCCCTCACAACACAACACTATGCGCGTGGGTGACGGGATTGATTCGCCACCGTCGCATTGTTTCGTATGGGTTCGGACCGAATTGCCGCCGTACACCGCGGAAGTCGCACAACGTGCAATCCGGTCAATTCTCGACTTGAGATAAACAGCAAATCGCATTCCCCGCAATCGCTGGCGAGGGGAGTTGCGGCGCAGAAATTGCGACTGTGGCGTCGTGATCTGACCTTAGCAAGTTCTCGAAGGAGCAGCGATCATGAAAGCCGTTGTGTATCACGACGTGGGCGACATTCGTCTCGACGACGTCGCCAAACCGGTCGTCGAGCAACCGACCGACGCGATCATTGAAGTCACCGCCACCGCCATTTGCGGCACCGATTTGCATTTCGTTCGCGGCACGGTGCCGGGAATGAAGCCGGGAACGATTCTCGGCCACGAAGCTGTCGGCATTGTGGTCGAGACAGGCGACAACGTCCGCAATCTGCGTCTTGGTGACCGGGTTGTTGTGCCATCGACGGTCGGGTGCGGCTCGTGCTCGTATTGCCGCGACGGCTATTTTGCCCAGTGCGACAACGCCAACCCACATGGCAAACTGGCTGGCACCACATTCTTCGGCGGACCCGAATCTTCGGGCCCGCTCAATGGTCTGCAAGCCGAGTACGCCCGTATTCCTTTCGCAAATGTGGGTTTAGTAAAGCTGCCCGACGACGTGAGCGACGAACAGGCCATTATGTTGTCTGATATATTTCCGACTGGTTATTTCGGCGCCAAATTGGCCGAAGTCGCACCGGGAGACACGGTGGCTGTGTTCGGTTGTGGACCCGTGGGACAGTTCGCAATTCTAAGCGCGTTTCAGCTCGGTGCCGGACGCGTGCTGGCCGTCGATCGCGTTCGCTCGCGGCTCGACAAGGCTCGAGACTTGGGCGCTGAGACCATTAATTTCGACGACGAAGATCCAGTCGAGGCCCTGCGTGAATTGACGGGAGGCATCGGCCCCGATCGAGTCATCGATGCGGTGGGCGTCGACGCCGAGAGTCGCGACGAGTCGCACTCGTCCGATGATCGCCGGCAGCAATGGGCGGCGGGTGACGCACCAACACAGGCACTCAATTGGGCCGTCGAAAGCGTCGCCAAGGCGGGTACGCTGTCGATCATTGGTGTTTATCCGCCCAATCAGCGAACGTTTGCTATCGGTTCGGCCATGAACAAGAACCTGACGATCAACATGGGAAACTGCAATCATCGCAAGTACCTGCCTCACTTGCTGCAGTTAGTGAAGTCAGGAGCGGTCGATGCGGCGCAAATCTTAACAAAACAAGAGCGGCTCGTCTCGGCCATCGAGGCCTACGAATCATTCGATCGCCGCGAAGAGGGATGGCTAAAAGTCGACCTGAATATGTCGTCAGTCGGCGCCGTGTAAAGGAGGTCGGCCTTCGAAGCGCCTCGATTGCCTGCAATCTGTCGCGGTAGCGCCCAGGTTGCGTCACAATGTGTCGCACCGACGTGGACTACTGATCGACAGGCAAATTTCTTGATTCCTTAACAAGACTTCGCGAGCCACAAATACTCCTGTTTTCCTCGCCCAATGAACAAATCGCGCGAGGTCGTTTATGAGTGTGGCACAATTGAGGCGCGCTGTTTGCAGCGGCGGTTTGCCCATGCCCATGGCGGGCTCGATGTTTTACACAACGCGTTATTCTGCGACGTGCCCGCCTTCCATTTATCTCTGGTCGCGTCAATTCCCCACCGGACGCGGCTCAAACCATGAGGAGGATTTTGTATGGTGACACGATTTAAGCTAGCACTCGTTTGGGCAATCGCCCTGACGGCGGTGGCCCAGGCGGGAGAACTCAACCCCAAGCAGGTGCCTGCCGACGCAAAGTGGTTGGCCCACGTCGACTTGGCTGCCTTGGAAGAAACCAAGGCGCTACAAAAAGTCCGCGACACGTGGCCGCAAAAGACCGAACGGTTCCGCACCTGGATGCAAGAGACCTATGGTGTCGACCCGCGAGAAGACTTCGAGAGCGTGACGCTCTACGGCACTAGCTATGGAAAAGACGACTGCGTGATGATTCTCACGTCCGATTACAGCACCGAAAAAGTGAAGTCGCGGATCGAATCGCAACAGGACGTGCAGAAAACAGAGTGGTGTGACCACACGCTTTACACCTGTCCCATTGGCAAGGCCGGCAAAGACAAGTCGTACGCTCAGGACCAGCAGCAGACCCAACAGGCTCACTCGAGTTCGAGCGGCAAGTCAACCGATCGAGTCAGTTGGGCGCTGATCGACGACAACACCATCGCCTATTCGAAGTCGGTGCGTGGTCTGAAGGACGCCATCGAGACAATTGAAGGCCACAACGAGTCGCTGGCCGGCAAGGACTCGAAGCTCACCGCCGACTTGCCAAACGGCGCCGTCGCCTACGCGGCCGCCACATCGCTCGACTCGATTTCGCACGAGGGCATGTTGTTTCCGATTCTACGACAGCATGAACACGCGTGTTTTGTGCTTGGCGAACGCGACGGAAAGCTGTTCGACGAACTTAAGCTCGTCGCTCGCAATGAAGAAGTCGCCAAGCAAATGAAGCAGGTAATCGAAGGCTATACGGCCGCCTTGAAGGTGAGCTGCATGGACTCCGAGCCAATGAGCAAGATGATGGACAATGTCGAAATCAAGCAAGATGGCTCGACCGTGACGGCCAACTGGAGCGGTGAAATTGAGCGTTTCACGCAAGCTCTCAATAACCTCAAGAGCCAACAACGTCGCTAGCCGCTGGTTGAGCAAACTCAACTGGTCGCGGGACGCAGCGCTAAATGCGATCTGGTTAAACGAGAGGGGCGGCGTCATCGACTTGTCGACGACGCTGCCCCCTTTTTCGTGTCGCGGCATCTGGCACGGCACTTGCACCCAATCGGCTGCAATCTCAATGCCGGTACTCTCTTCACTCGCTGGAGGGAGCCGGCTTCGATGCACACCACCAACTTTCCAGTTCGCTAGGAGCTCTTATGTACCACCATGTGAAGAAGCTGATGTACACCGTCGAAGTCGGCGACCCCAGCCCCCAGTTCGGCAACATGTTGCTCGAACAGTTTGGCGGTGCTAATGGCGAGCTCGCTGCGGCCATGCAGTACTCGGTACAAGGCCTTAACTGCACCGATCCGGCGATCAAGGATCTGCTCATGGACATCGGCACCGAAGAGTTGAGCCATTTGGAAGTGATTGGGGTGCTCGCCCGGGCGCATTTGGCGCCACTACGCGAACGCGGAATTGCCGCTGAACAGGATCCGTTGATCGCGGTCGTCGGCGGCGGGGGCATTTCGTTGAACAACTCCGAAGGAAATCCCTGGACGGCCGACTATCTGAAGATTTCGGGGCAAGTAGAGGTCGACCTGCGCTCGAATATGGCCGCCGAAGCCCGCGCGAAAATTACCTACGAACGCCTGCTTAACTGCACCGATGATGCCGGTAGCCGAGACGCACTCAAGTTCCTCATGACCCGCGAGATTACGCACATGAAAGCCTTCGGGGCGGCTCTCGAAAGCCTCTCGAAAGGTCCGCTCGAGATTGGCGACATGCCCGTCGAACGCGAGTGGGTCAACCAATACTCCAACGACTCGACTGGCGAAGGCGAACTCGGCGCCGACTTCAAAGGCCCCTGGAATTCGGGCGACGATTGGGAAGTGGTCGAGAATCCCGCCTTCCGTGGGTTGAAGTAACAGCGCCTTGCAACAGGTCATGAGAGAAATGCTTAAGGCGTTTTCTTGTGGCCTGTTTTTTTTGTCTTGTTGTTTGTTCTTGTTCGCAACGAACACCAGAGAGGGATTTGTTTCATGAGTGACACCGCTCGATACCCCAGGCCCCCGTTCCCCCCTCAAGAAACAGGTCCACCCCCTGGATTGGAAAACCCCATTGATCCGGCACCGCGATTCAGAGCACCCGAATACCAAGCCGCCGGCAAGTTGGCCGGCTTGGTAGCCTTGATCACTGGTGGTGATTCTGGCATCGGGCGGAGCGTGGCGACGCTGTTCGCACGCGAGGGGGCCGATGTCGCGATCGGGTACCTCGACGAAGAGCAAGCCGATGCCGAAGAAACCGCTCGGGTGATCCGCGAGCAGAATCGCAACGTGGTGCTAGTGCCGGGCGATGTGAAGGATCCGCAAGTTTGCGAGCAGATTGTCGAGCGAACAATCGCGGAGCTTGGCCGACTCGATATTTTGGTGAATAACGCCGCGTTTCAGAATCATCAAGATAAATCCGAAGATGTCACTATCGAGCAATGGGACAAGACTTTTCGCACGAACATTTATGGCTATTTTTACATGGTGAAGGCCGCTCTCAAGCACATGACCGAGGGAGCCACCATCATCAATACGGGTTCGAACACCGGCCTCGATGGCTCGGCGGGTTTGGTCGATTACGCCTCGACCAAGGGAGCGATTCACGCGTTCACGAAGTCGTTGGCTCAGCAACTCGCTGGCCGACGAATTCGCGTCAATTGCGTAGCGCCAGGTCCGGTCTGAACACCGCTCAACCCGTCGGAACGATCGCGCGACGAGATGAAGAACTTCGGCGAGAATAACCCCTTAAGTCGACCAGCCCAGCCCGAAGAGATCGCCCCCGCCTATGTGTTTTTCGCGTCGTATGCCGACTCGCGTTACATCACGGGTGAGGTGCTAACTCAACTGGGAGGCGACACCACGGCAGGGTAGTCGGCGGGTTGGTTTCTCCAGCTAGGCAATCGAGCTT
>JBGSWC010000111.1:0-23456 GCA_041752635.1 Pirellulales bacterium
GCAATTATTGGCGGGCACGCGACCGCCGGCCGGCTGCTCGTGGCGACTCCGATATCGACAAAAAGCTGGCCCAGTTGGAAGACCCCAACAGCGAGATGACCCAAATCTGGAACCGGCAACACGACCAGCACTTGCTTCGCCGACTGCTCGAATTGGCCGAACCCCACTTTACCGAAACAACCTGGCAGGCGTTCTGCAAAGTGGCGATTGAGGGACAACAACCGGGCGTCGTGGCCGCTGAACTCGGGATTTCTCTGAATGCTGTGTGTCTCGCTAAGTCGCGCGTGCTGCGTAAGTTACGTCAAGAGTCGGCCGGATTGGTCGAATCTTCGACGACTTTTCTGACCAACGGCTGACAAGAATCTGAGTGAGCGGCTCTTTGTAGTTAGTGGCGAGTCGATTGACTCGTCGTGTCCCGAATTTTACGGGGCCACTTAAACCGCCAAGGCCGACAGAGTGCCGAATCTGCTTCCCCGGAGTTCACCATGCCCGCTTCGTTAAAACATCCAACGCCAGCCGAGCTCGCTGCCTACAGCCTGGGGCAACTCTCCGAAGACGAGGCGGTTGCCATCGACCAGCACATCGGCGATTGCGAGCCATGCTGCGAAACCATTGTCGGCCTCTCGGCTGACGATACGTTCTTGAACCTTCTCAAAGATGCCAAGCGAGTCCCTTCCGATCAAACGGTCGAACAGAGTCACACGACTCAATCGTCTGGCCCACCAGCGATTCCAGCCGGTTTGCAAGATCACCCACGCTACGAGATTGTGGGACTTATTGGCAAAGGTGGCATGGGCGATGTCTACCGAGCCCGGCATCGCAAAATGGAACGCACGGTCGCGCTCAAAGTCATCAATCGCGAGCTAGTGCAAAAGCGGGACGCAGTCGATCGCTTTCATCGCGAAGTGAAAGCCGCCGCCCAACTCACTCATCCGAATATCGTCACTGCATACGATGCCGACCAAGCAGGCGACTTCCACTTTATGGTGATGGAATACGTCGACGGAGTTGACTTGTCGCAAAAAGTGAAGGAGCAGAAAGCACTGCCGATCGCCGATGCGTGCGACTATGTGCGACAGGCGGCTACGGGTTTGCAACACGCCCACGAACGCGGCATGGTTCATCGCGACATCAAGCCACACAATTTAATGGTCACCGCCGACGGTACGGTCAAGATTCTCGACTTTGGCCTCGCTTCGCTCGCCCCCGAACCGATCTCTAATACAGGCTCGCCCCAACTGCGCAGCGACCTGACCGAAGTCGGCACCATCATGGGGACGCCCGATTTCATCTCGCCCGAACAGGCTATCGACGCCCGAGAAGTTGATATCCGTAGCGACATCTACAGCCTCGGGGCCACGCTCTACTACTTGTTGGCCGGACGTGCGCCGTTTGCCGAGGGCAGCATTGTCGACAAGCTCAAGTGCTTGTCGGAAAGCGAGCCACTATCGCTCAATACGTTTCGCGACGATCTACCAGTCGAGCTAATCGAGATTGTAGAGCGGATGTTGGCGAAGAATCCCGACGATCGGTTCCAGTCGCCCGACGATGTGGCTGAGGCGCTTGCAACGTTTTCGGTTGCGGCCGAAACAACAGAAGATTCCCAACTGCAAACGAAGGCCAAAGCCGAACGCCGGCAGCCACCCGTCAAGCGGTTCACTGCAGTTGCCGCACTGTTCTTCGCGACCCTCGCCGCAACGATCTTCTTCGTACAGACAAACAACGGCGTGGTACGTGTCGAGGTGCTTGATGACTCACTTGCGGTGGTGATCAAGGATCAAACGATCACCGTTGACAATGACAATCGCCCGATCACTATTAGCCCGGGCGAGCAGACACTCGTCGTGCGTTATACCGATGGCGACATTGAGTTTGAGACAAACAGTTTTCAGATTCGCCGAGGCGACGAGATTGCGTTTAAGGTCGAGTTGCTGAAAGGTGAGATAGTTGTAAGTAAGAACGGCGCAGCGTTCGATCGATCTGGTGCGAAAGTGCTGGTCGGCGAGTGGCGGGGTAAAATCGGCGGATCCGACGAAGAACTTCGCGTGGCTTTCCAATCGGACGGTTCATTCGAGTTGGTCATCTCCAATCCCACAAAGGTCGAGGTTCGCACGATGGGGACGTACCGTACCGATTTTTCCGTCGCTCCAGCCCATCTCGATTTGAACGCGACCATTCTTAAGGGCCCGTTGCCAGGAACCGGCTCGAGGTACGATACGCCCCGGGGCGAAACCCCCACGGAATTTAGTCCGGAGCGCGAACGACCTGTGCAGCAAAAGGTCGAAGCGATTATTGAACTGGTCGACGCAAACACACTGCGTATTTCCGACCTGGATGCGGATACCCGACCGCAATCGTTTGAGGGGAACACGGTCGTCCTGCGTCGGCAGGGAACCATTAGAGACGCCCCGGCTAATACAGATGGCGGAGCCGATCCATTCGACCGCAGCGTTCCCAGCAGCACGTTGGAACTGTCCGACGATGTGATGCGGAACTTCATCACGTCCCGCGGGCAATTTGCTAGCTTTGAACGTGACCTGTATGCCACTATCAGCCGTTCAGCCGGAATACCGAACGATCAATGGGCGAAGTTCGCGTCCACTGCCAACGCTTCGACCGATGCCATCAAGGGAACTCCGCTCTCGTGGGTGTTGCTGATGCAGAAGGCTAGCGATGATGAAAGCGCAGCGATTCGCATGCTGACCGAGAAGCCCGCGCCGATGCGAGACATCCAAGAGGCGATGTCCCCTAGTCAGCCTAACGGTTATGTATCGCTCATCCAACCGCAGTACATCACCAAGACGAAACTTGGTATCAATCGAGAGTCAACCGAGTTTCGCGGCACCGCGTGGTTCGAAGTCCCTGGCCTGTACGCTGGCAAGTTCGACTTCACCATGCTCTACCACGTGGGGCAGCTGAAAATTACCAAGTTCGCCCTGCCCGAGTTGGGTATCGAACTGGTGCGTAACGATAGCGGCGAGTACATCCAAAAATCATCCGCCGGCAAGTCAATCAAGGGCCATTGGATTCAAGTTTCAGCCAAACAAGGTGGCCGCGCGCTGGCGGGCACCGATGTTGGCAGCACGACACTGACCTTGGATGACAACTCCTATACGTTCACGATGAGAAACGCCGAAGGGGGACTCCTCAAGCAGCGATCCGGCAGCTTCAAGATCGACGCCTCCAAGTCACCTATGACCTGCGACTTCATCGACGACAAACGGACGGGTGACCAGATGAATGGCATTTGCGAGATCGACGGCGACACACTGCGGATGTGCCTCGTCGAGCGCGAATCCGCCAGCGACGCACTGACGCGGCCAACCGAGTTTGCATCGCCGGCTGGTTCGGAAATGATTCTGTGGGAGTTCGAACGTGCCGAAAATGCGAGAGATCAGCAAGACATTCACTTTGATACCAAGAAATCCGTAAGCGAAGTGCAAGCTGCGATTCGCGAGTATTACATCGACAAATACCCCTTGTTTGCGGCGGCGGTCAATGAGCGTTCCAACGTTGTAAGCGATCCGGAGAAATTGCTCGATCGCGAAACACGTCGCCAGATCGGCGAACTTGCTGTGAACTCACCCGTGTCGGAGGTCGTTAATTCCCTCGCCGGCGGCCCATGGGTTACGTTCAGCGAAGCCACGCAACTTTCGCATAACGAGGCCCTGATCACGCGAGTCAACTTGCACAGTGGAATCGATAACACCTGCCGAATTCATGTGTCACGACATCCGCGTAAGTACCTCAAACCGAACGAAACCTATGCGATCAGTGAACCAATCAGCGAAGAAGAGCTTCGCCAACTGATCGGCAGCAAGGAACCAAAGACCTCGGACCAAGAGCGGATTCAAGGTGCCTGGCAGTTGACGTACATGGAGGAAAACGGCGATACACCATCGTACGAGCTAATGCGTCAGATGAAGGTCGTGTTCGAAGGCGATAGGCTAACCACCGAGGGAGGCTATCAGGATCGAATACGAGCCCACTTTTCGATCGACCCTTCCACCAAGCCCGCAAGTATCGATTGGGTTGACGAAGAGGGCGGGAAGAAACTTGGTATTTACGACCTGCAGGGCGATACGCTCAGGATCTGTTTCGCCAACGAGAAAGTCGGCGTTCGGCCGCAAGAATTTGCCTCGGACCAGAACGGAGTATGGCTCTTCCGTCTTGAGCGAGTTACCGAAGAGATCGACCTGCCGGAGCAGGTGATTTCGCCCGAGGTGAATTCGCTCATCTGGATCGATGCGAAGGCGATGACCTCGGAATTGGTCGATCAGTCGCTCGCCAGCCTGATTGACGCTTTGCCACGGAACGACCGCGAGCGGGCAGAGGGGTCGATTGCCGGGGCTCGCGCGCAGGTTCGCGCGACGTTCGACGAGTGGCAGAAAGCTGTCGAGGCCGGTATGGAGACGATTGTAATCGCCGGGCAGCCGAAATACGCCGAGGCTGCGGGCGAAGACATGGAAGATGCAGTGAAAGCCGAGATGGAAGGTGCCGAGGATGGCCAGTTTTTCCTCCGCATGCGTCCCGGCACGAATCCGCAACAGGCCGTGGAGATCATGACTGCGGCACTGTTAAAAGCGGCGGAAATCGCCCCCGACAGCGAAGAGGCTCGAGAATTCGAAAAGGCCAAACCCACCGGTTTTGTCGATGCGGGCGATGGCTGGTTTGCCGCAGAAGGAAAGAACATGCTGCCGCTTCCAGCTAAGGAGGACGCCTTGGACACTACGCCATTTGCCCAGGCTATGGGCAACCATCCAGGTGCCGTAATTCGCATGGCTTGGCTGATGAGCGATGCCGAGCGGTTCGAAATGGACATGAAGCAGTTGGAAGCGGGTGCCATGTTCTTCGGCGGACTAATGACATCGCTGCGAGACATGCAATCGACCACCGCCGGCGTGTGGCTCGGCGAGCGTCCGAAAGTCGTGGTCAACATGCAATTTGACGACGAGGAGAATGCCAAGCAGTTCAAGGCGACGCTCGACAAAATGGTGGGCTTCGGCGGGTTGCTGCTTGCGTTCGGATCCGATGAGTCGGACGATCCCGAAGAAGCACTGAAAATGGAACAAACGAAAGCGGCGTTGACACTCCTGTTCCTCGACCGCGATGGTGCAAACCTGTCGAAGACATTCGACATCGGTCTCTTACAACAACTTGGCACAGCGGGTCTACCTTGGACGAGTGTGTTCGAGTCGGAGGCGGCGGAACTCGGCGACGACGCGAAAGCAATGGGCAATTCTCTACAAAGCAAACCAGGCAACTTGGATTGACAACGGGCATCTTGTGGTCGTGGGCGAATCGACGGACGATAGCGGAGAGCATCCTGGCGGGTGACCAAACGTCCCAGAATTTCGACCCCCCATCGGAACTTTCCCGCACTGACACTCGTCGAATCATTTATCGGCCCCATTATCCGGCACCCTACCCTCTCCTCACAGGAGATCTCGACGATGTCTGCACCGCTAATCCGTTCGTTAGCCCCCCGCACGTTGTTTGCCTTGCTTGCGCTGTTTGCCTTCGCTAGCACTTCGCTGGGCCAGGGGTTGCTGGTGCATATTGACCCGCACCATCCGCACCCATTGCCAAGGCCGTTCCCGCGGCCGACCCCCCAACCCGAGGGGCAATATCGCATCGATGAGCTGGCGGTCAATGCACGAATTGAAGACCAAGTCGCGCGGGTCCAAGTGTCGCAGACATTCGAGAATGTCGGTAGCCGACAGATGGAAGTTAGCTTTGTATTTCCGTTGCCATACGATGGCGCGGTCGATCAAATGACGCTGCTCGTCGATGGCAAAGAGTACCCGGCAAAACTGCTCCCTGCCAAGGAAGCCCGCAAACTTTATGAAGACATCGTGCGCACGAACAAAGACCCGGCGCTGCTCGAGTGGATGGGAACCGGGCTCTTTAAGACGAGCGTCTTTCCGGTGCCGGCCGGTGCGAAGCGAACCGTCACGATGCGATACACCCAGGTCTGTCGTCAATCGCAGGGGCTGGTCGACTTTCTGTTCCCGCTTCGCACGGCACGCTACACGTGCGATGCCCCCCAGAAGATTTCGGTCAACGTCTCGATCGAATCGAGCCAGCCGATGAAGAATGTCTATTGTGCATCGCACCCGGTAACGATCGAACGGACCGACGACACGCACGCAACGGTTAAGTACGAGAGCACCAAAGAAATTCCCTCGGCCGACTTTCGCCTGTTTTACGACGCCAGCACCGATGGCCTCGGCGCGAGCGTTGTTAGCTATCGGCCCGATCCCAAAGAGCCGGGCTATTTTCTGTTGATGGCAAGCCCCGATCTTGATTCGAACAACAAGCTGCAGGCCAAAACGGTGGTGCTGGTCGCCGACACGTCGGGCAGCATGAGTGGCGAAAAGATCGACCAAACCAAAGCCGCGCTGAAATACGTGGTCAACAATCTTAACCAGGACGATACCTTCAACATCGTCACCTACGACAGCCAGGTGATGACCTTCGCGCCCGAATTGCAGAAAGTAAACGACGAGTCGATCAAGAAAGCGATCGGCTACATCGACGGCCTGTTTGCCGGTGGCAGCACCAATATTGCTGGCGCACTTGAGCGAACATTTAAGATGCTAAACGATGACGACCAGCCCACTTATGTCGTGTTCATGACCGACGGTATTCCCACGACAGGCGAGACCAACGAAATGAAAATCGCCGAACTGGTCGCACCACTCAACGAAGTCCGTGCCCGCGTCATCAGTATGGGGGTCGGCTACGACGTCAACAGTCGCCTGCTCGATCGGTTGTCGAGCGACAACTATGGCCGCAGCGAATATGTACGGCCCAACGAAGACATCGAGCGTGTGGTGAAGCTCGTTTACAGTCGCCTGAGCGCGCCGGTGCTGGTCGATGTGACTGTCGATGCCGAGTTCGATGAGAATATTAGTGGCCCCGCCATCCAGCGGCTTTATCCCGATGGGCCGTTCGATCTGTTTCGCGACGATACGGCCATCGTCGTCGGTCGCTATCGTGCCGATGGCACGGCCAAAATCACGATCAAGGGCAAATTGCAAGGCAAAGAAAAGACCTTTGCCTTCCCGGCCGAATTCGCCAGCGACAGCAAAGACGACACCAACTCGTTCGTCGCCAAATTGTGGGCGACACGCCGCGTCGGCGAGATCATCGACGAGCTCGACCTCAAAGGCGAGAACGACGAGTTAGTGAAAGAACTGGTCGAATTGGCGACCAAGCATGGCATTCTCACCCAGTACACCAGCTTCATGGCCGACGACACTGCACGCCCAAGCGACATCGCCGCCAACGCGAGCCGCGCTCGTGGGGCGCTGCGACAGCTTGAACTGGCCGACGGCGAGTTCGGTTTCAATCAACGGGCCGCCAAGCAGTTTTATGGCCGCGCCGGCAATGATGGCATCGCGCTGGGTGGTGGCTCTAGGCCATCGGCTACGCCCGCAAGTGGTCCCGAATCGGAGCGATTGAAAGAAGAGTCAGCCGAGTTGAGTCGGTTGTCGTCGTTCGGCAACGCCACCTGGTACGACGCCAAGAACGACAAAGCCCAAGTCGCTGAGAACATCGTGCAAATCGGCCGCAAAACGTTCTTCAATCAAAACGGCCAATGGATCGACTCGTCGCTCGATGCCGACGAAGTGAAGAACGCTCGCAACGTCGAACAGTTCAGCGACGAGTATTTCGAGCTCGCCAGCAAGCATGGCAGATACGCCAACGGCGTCCTGGCGATGGGAGGCCGGGTGGTGGTTCGGCTGGGTGACGAGGTTGTTTCATGGTAACGACGTTGTCGTCGTTTACGCACAAGTCATCGAGAGGCCCAATAACGCTGACCTAGGGCGGCGCTTCGCTTGCCCTAGGCTACGATGACGGAGGCCTTCGGCCAAATCCGAAGCTACTCGTGTGTAGAGACGACAGCCGTTCCGGCCGCGCGTAGTGAATCAATCACTTGGGCGGATTGCGATCGACGAACGAGACCGTCGCGATAATCGCGATCAGCACCACGCCAACTGTCAGCAGGAAACTGCCGAGCTTAATGACGAGGTTCAAAATGTCGTGCGGCGTGTCGATGGATACTGCTTTCGCGACGTCGTAGAAATAGAGCCGCTTGAGATTCGACAACTTTGCGACCGACCGGGCCTGTTTTGCGTCAACTTGAGTCATGGCGAAATGTAATTCCGCGAGATTCGCAATGCAGGTGGCATCGCCAGCGAGCAATGGCAGCAGTCCGCTATCAAAAACCAGAGCGGTATCGCGTCCCTGCTTAACAACAAGAAACTGGCTTTGGTTTCTAGCGTCGACCTTGGCTTGGCGATTGAGAACAGATTGCTCTTGAGCGAAGCGGATGCTTTGGACCAGTAGCGGCACCGCTACTGCGATGGCGACACCAATGATGATAAGCGTTCGTTTCGACATGGTGATCCTACTACTCGCTTGACCGACGCGGCAACGGTTACGGTTCAATCACCGCCACGCCACACCCATGATAGTCATCGAGCGAAGCGAGCGCCGCGGGAGCTTCGTCGAGCGTGAGCGTGCGGTCGAGGAGTCCGGTGGGATCGATCCGCCCGGCGGCGATGTGAGCGAAGAGTTCCGGATAAGCCGCGGTGGCCATGCCGTGGCTGCCAAGGAGTTCGAGTTCCCAGCCAATCACCCGGCCCCAAGGAGTCGGTGGATCGAGATCGTCGCCAGCGAGCAAACCGACTTGAACATGGCGACCTCGTTTGCGGAGGCTGAGAATCGAGTTGCGCATCGTCGCGCGATGGCCGAGTGTGTCGAAGGAAGCGTGGGCCCCACGACCAGTGAGCTCGCGAATAGCGGATGGAATGTCATCGACCTCGCGAGCGTTGAGCGTATGCTCGGCACCAAGCTGGCGGGCTTTGGCGAGTGGCTCGTCGCGAACGTCGACTGCAATCACACGTGTACCCAGCGCGCCAGCCACCATCACGGCCGATAGCCCCACCCCGCCACAACCATGAATGGCGACCCACTCGCCAGGGTTCACTTTGGCTTGGTGGGCAACGGCCCGATAAGCAGTCGCCAAGCGGCAACCGAGGCTGGCGGCTGTGATGCTGGTCATTGAGTCGGGAAGCGCGACGAGATTGGCCTCGGCATACCGAACTGCCACAAGCTCTGCATACGACCCCCAACCGGTAAAGCCAGGCTGATACTGATGATCGCAAACTTGTGGCTGACTAGCATTGCATTCGGGACACGCGCCACACCCGGCCACAAACGGAATTGTTACGCGATGCCCCAGCCAACCACGACTCACGTCGCGGCCAACTTCGACAACTGAGCCAGCCAGCTCGTGCCCCGGAACGTGGGGCAAGCTGCGAATGTCGTCGTCGTGCCCGCGCCAGCCATGCCAGTCGCTGCGGCAGAGCCCGGTTGCTTCGACGGCAATCACTACCCCATCGGCCGTAGGCGATGGGTCGGCCAACTGCTCGACGGCGAGGGGCCCGCCAAAATCGTGAAAGACAACAGCTCGCATTGCGTCTGGTCCAAATTAAGAAACCCTCGGCACGCGCTGTGAACGACGTGCGAGGGTTCCTGGGTCGTACTTTGTATCACTCGGATTAATCCAAGAAGCCCAACAGTTCGGCACTGCGGCTTGGTTGCTGGAGCTTGCGGACGGCTTTGGCTTCGATTTGGCGGATACGTTCGCGAGTCACTTTGAAAATATGTCCCACTTCTTCGAGGGTATAGCTATAACCGTCGCCCAAACCATAGCGAAGCTTGATGATTTCGCGTTCGCGGTAGCTGAGCGTCTTGAGCACCTTCGAGATTTGACCACGCAACATTTCTTGCGTGGCACCAATCGCCGGACTCTCGGCACCACCGTCGGGCAGCAAGTCGCCGAAGTGGCTGTCTTCGCTGTTGCCGACCGGTCGGTCGAGGCTGATCGGGTAGCGGCTCATCGCCAGCACCCGACGGGCTTCTTCGATAGTGCATTCGGCGGCGCGGGCCGTTTCTTCGATCGATGGTTCACGGCCCAGTCGCTGCAGCAACAGTCGCGACACGTTGCGGACCCGGCTCATGGTTTCGACCATGTGAACGGGAATACGAATCGTCCGGCTTTGGTCGGCCACGGCACGAGTGATCGCTTGGCGAATCCACCAAGTTGCGTAGGTACAGAACTTGAACCCGCGACGATACTCGAACTTGTCGACCGCCCGCATCAACCCGGCATTGCCTTCTTGAATCAAGTCGAGAAACGACAGCCCGCGATTGCGGTACTTCTTGGCGATCGACACCACGAGCCGCAAGTTGCCTTCGCTGAGCCCCCGCTTGGCCTTTTGGTATTTGTTATAAATGTCTCGCAACTGACGCACGCGAGTCCGCAAACTGGTCGGCGTCTCTTGCAACGTCTTGAGGATATTGCGGTACTCGATCAACAGCGGTTTGCGTTCGGCCATCGGGCGACGATTCGATCGCATCTCGTCGAGTTGCGCCTTGAGTTGGTCGACTCGCTGGCTGAACTTCGAGAGCGTCTCGATTTCGGTCTCGAGGCGACCTGTGCGCAGACCGAGTTCTTCGACCAGCCGCACCGCACGACAACGCCGGCGGGCGAGCCTTTGCCAAGCCGCTTTGCGTTGGGCCGGCTTGTAACTCTTGCTGCTGGCAATGCGGAAGTCGTCGACGTTTTGTTCGAGCAACACCTCAAGTGTTTTCAGATTGTGAGGCAATCGGCCGAGGATTTGCTCTTTTTCGAGCCGATCGGTCACCGATACCTGCACCGTTCGATCGAACGGAAGTTCGCCCCGATGAACGCGACTGAGGATTTTGACCGCCTTGCGAATTACGTAGTCGCAGCAGAGCAGCTTTCGACGGAAGGCAGCGCGAGTGATTTCGATGCGTCGGGCGAGAGTGATTTCTTCGCGGCGGGTGAGCAGTGGAATTTCTCCCATCTGCGTCAAATACATCCGCACCGGGTCGTCCGACCACGACTCATTCTCGCCGCCGTCGAGCGGACCGTCGGTATCGTCATCGTCATCCGAAGAATCTTCGATTGGCTCGACTTCCGTAATCGGGGAGTCGTCATCGTCGTCTTTATCCAGACGTCCTTGAAACAGGCTGACGTCGTCACCGCTGGTGGCGTCGTCGTCAATGTCGTGATCTAAAAGTGCGTCGTACAAGTTTAAACTCCTGGCAAAAAGGCACTACGCAAAAATTTTATAAAACCGGCTGGCTTCGCTGTTCTCAGCGACACGGCCCCTGCGAGGTCGCATTCCTCTGGACAACCGCTGCAACAAATCCTCTCGGACGAAAACCAAGCCAACGAAGTATCAGTAACAACGAGTCAGCAATCGCCGCATCGAGCAGTCCCCGTTGGGGGCTGGCGATGTGCGTTCGTCGCTCGCCAAAAAAGCATCTCGCCCCCAGTCGAAATTGTGATTGTTCGAGTACCATCAGATGGTGCGTACGAGACATTAGTAAAGCAACCAATTCTAACACCGACTTTCTGCGGGACAGCAATTAGCTGCCATTTGGTAAAGGATTACAGTCAGCTAGTCCGTGCAGGGTGCATTGTACTTGCATGTCGTTCGGTTTGTCCGGCGGCCCGACCAAGTCGACTCCTGACACGCTAATTTTTCATAACTGGCAATCAATGCAAACACCGCTACGCATCCGATCGCCTCGCGGTTCTGCGATTGCTTTCCATCGGAGCCGCCCCCCAATCAATCAACGATTCGACAACTTGCTTGCCTATTTTCCGCAGCAACCGTCCAATGCAGTGACCAGATTCGATCGCCAAATATCGTTGGTAAGTTGCCGTGACGCAGCTTCGTTGTCGCAGTATGTGCTGTTGCAGTACTCATCCCAACCGCAATCGCGAATGGTTAGCCAAAAGCCAATTTCGCGCGTACGGCGGCAATCGGGCTGCTTCTTGCAATACCGATGATTCTCACCGACTCGGTTGAGGTTGGGGCGGGCCTGAGGTGGGAAGAAAGGCCCCGCCAATCCAACGATTTCAACGCGAACGTTCACTTAACAAAAACAGCGTCGCGGCGCGAGACTAGGACCCAATCTTTGAGACACAGCGTCGCTCGCAACCGTTCTTTGCGTGAGAACCTCTATTATTGTAAGCACCCGCACGCACCGGTCCATAGGCAAAAATGGTAAAAAGTGTTAGTCTGCGGAGTTGTCGGCAAGCGGCATCGCCAAAATTGGCGGGCCCACTCGGTGCCCCCCGCTGCTCCCCCGAAATCCTGTTTATGAGCGACGCCATGCCCGCATATCAGCTCCCGTGCTCTTGCGGCCAGCGCCATGTGGTGAGCACAAAGCAGGCCGGGGGCGAAATTCGGTGTTCGTGCGGTGTCGTGTTGGCTGTGCCAACATTGCGGAAACTACGCGAGCTACCGCTTGCAACTGTTGACACGAAACACCAGGGTTCGACCTGGGGGCCACGCGCTCAGTGGGCCTGCCTCGGCGGCGTGGTTGCGACCGTGTTGGCGGTTGTCGCCTTGTGGGCGTGGTTTAGCACGCCCCATGTGCCCACCTGGAGCGATTTAGGGGACGATTTCGTCGCACGCCGCAAACAGATGATCGAACAAGCTCCGCCGCAGGCTTTGTTCATGGCATGGGAGCAGGAATACCAGAATGAGTTGCTTAACTTCGACGAACGGGGCATGCGAGATGTCGCATTGGTCGATGCATTCGATACCGACGCGAAAATGCGCGCTAGTGCCAGCGGCGACTCGGTCTTTCTCATCCCGGGCCTCGAATACCAAAAACGCATGGCGGCACGAACCGGGGCCGCGGCGAAAATCTGTGGCGGTCTCGCCGCCATCGTGGCGGTACTGACGATCGCAATTGTACCATTCTTGCCTCGCAGGTAGCTGCTTCGCATTGATTCTCAATTAGTTTGAAGCAGGAGAACGCTGAGAGCGCAGAGAAATGAAGCCTCGCTCGCCAAAGCGTAGACCCACTCGTTGTTGTGTCCGTGCATGGATTCGATCCGCCGACTGGCGACGGTGGCTACATCGCCACTCTGCTGTCTCGGCGATCTCCGGTTCAAGGATTATGGATTATAGTTCTGACGACCAACCCACCCACCTCGGCACGAAAACTGCGGCTATACTGCACTGACGCACCGCTCGCCCAACCGTCCGTCGAAATTTCATGCCTCGCCAGAAAACCGCCTTTGGATTGGTGCTCGTTTGCACGCTGGGCGTCTTGGGATATTTGCTGGTCACATTGCCGCCGAAGATCATCGAGCAGTATGCGGCTGCGGCCGAAATGAACGCCTTCGTTGGCTATGCCTATTTGGCGGTCGTTGTCTTTGGTGCTTTGCTGCTGCTTTCGCTCGTGGTCTGGCTGCTGGCGAAGGTTTTTCGAAATACGCTCAGCAAACAAAAGGCAGAAAAACGCCGGGCGAGTGACCCCACCAAGCTCTCGGCAAAGGACAAACAATCGGAGCTCGACGAAAATCTCTCGGCCGGGCGGATGTTTGCCAGTGGGCGATTGAGCGACGCTCTGAAACGCGAGATCCACGATGCCGTGACCGATCTCGAAGAAAAGCGCGAGTCGCAAACGATCGAGATCATCGCCTTCGGCACCATCAGCAGCGGTAAGAGCTCGTTGCTCAATTCGCTCGCTGGTCGCGAGGTGTTTCGCTCGGGTGTTGTGGGTGGTACTACCGTCACGCGGAGCCAAATTGATTGGCCCGGCCGCGACCGGATTGTCTTGACCGACACACCCGGCTTGGCCGAAGTCGCTGGCGAAGAGCACGGCCGCGAAGCGCTCGCTGCTGCCGAGACCGCTGACTTAGTGTTGCTGGTCGTCGACGGACCACTCAAGGATTATGAGCATGATTTACTCGATCGACTGGGCGACATGCAAAAGCGGGTGCTGCTTTGTCTCAACAAGGCCGACTGGTACGACCCGACTCAGCTCGAAGGATTGCTCGGGCAACTTCGCGAACAAGTCTGCCCCCCCGTCTTGCCGCAAGACTTGTTGGCGGTCCGTTCTCGCTCGGTCGACCGCCTGGCGATGCGTGTGCTAGCCGACGGTACTGAGCAACAAACAACCATCACCGAGCCTCCCGACATCACGCCGCTCGCTAATCGGCTGGTCGAAATCGTGACGCGAGAGCGACAGTCGCTTCTGCTGATGAACTTGTTAATGCAGAGCAGAGGCTTGATCGACGATGCGAAGGGACGCGTGCAACTCGCTCTCGACAACGAAGCCGAGCGGCTCATTAACCGATACATGTGGGCGGCAGCGGGGGCGACGGCGGCGAACCCGATTCCGTTTCTCGATATGGCAGGCGGAACAGCGATCACGGTGAAGATGGTGCTCGACATTGCCGACGTCTACAAACAGAAGATCGATGCCGACGCGATTATCGAGATCCTCTCGCAGATGGCCAAGAGTCTCGTAGCGATGTTGGGGGCGAGTGTGGCGGCCCCGGCCGTCACAGCCGGAATTGGTGGATTGATTGTGACAGTGCCCGGTGTTGGTTATTTGGCGGCCAAGTTGCTGCAAGGCCTAGTACAAGCGCTCGTGACTCGCTGGATTGGCCGCGTATTTAAGGAATACTTCAAAAACGAAATGCGGCCGAGCGAAGGGGGCATTGCCGAGATCGCCCGCCGCCAATGGAAAGACCTGACACGCGTCGACGAATTACGGAAGCTTATTATTACCGGACGTCAGAAAATCGCCAGCGACGATGACACGAAATAGATGACACGAAATAGATGGAGCCACCGTCGCCAAGAGGGTGGACAGCCACTTAGGAACGAATCCACCGTCTTGGCGATGGTGGCTACATAAATGCCTGAACCCTCGACAAGACCCGAACCGAAGGATGACGAACTGGCCGCTGCGTTGCGGTCGGTCGAAGCGGCGCTGGCACGGATCAAAGGCTGCACGGACGCCGAGCGCGAAGCGCTCGCTGCCGATGTTCGCGACTTGCGAGCAATGGCCGACAAACTCCGCGACGAGCGGGTTGAGATCGCCATTTTCGGCGAGATCAGTACCGGCAAGAGTGCGCTGATTAACGCGCTGGTTGGTCACGCTGCGACCGATGTCAACATTCGCGGCGGATGGACCAAAGACGTTTGGCACGTGGCCTGGGAAGCGGTTGGCTATTGCGTTCCCGGGTTCGAGAACTCGAGCATTGTGTTGCTCGACACGCCGGGGCTCAACGAAGTCGATGGCGAAAGCCGCACCGCAATGGCCCGCGACGTGGCCCGGCGAGCCGACTTGGTGCTGTTCGTCACCGACAGCGACCTCAACGAAACCGAGTACACGGCACTGGTGGAACTCGCCGCCAGCCACAAGCCTTTGATCTTGGTGCTCAACAAAACCGATCTTTACACGCCCGAAGAACTCGATTCGCTACTTACGCTGTTTCGCGAGAAACGTCTCGCGGGGCTCGTCGATGCGGACAATATCGTGACGACCAAGGCCGATCCGCGGCAAGTCGAGTACATCATCGAAAGCGCCGATGGCAGCACTCGGAGCGAATGGCGTAAGCCGGCTGTCGAAGTCGACGCGCTGCGCGAGCGTATCGCGCTGGTGCTGGAGCGCGACGGCAAAGAGCTAGTTGCGCTCAATGCCTCGATGTTCGCCGCCGATCGCAGCGACCGCATGGCCGCCCTGCGGGTGCAGCTTCGCAGCGAGCAGGCGACGCAGTTGATTTGGACCTATGCCGTGGTGAAGGCGCTGGCAGTTGCCCTCAATCCCCATCCGGCGCTCGATGTCGTCGGCGGTTCGACCATCGACGCGACGATGGTCATCATGATGGGCCGCATGTATGGCATCGAAATCACCAAAACCGGAGCGGTAAAACTGGTCGCCTCGATTTTGAAAGCGGCAGGTTGGGTCATCGCCGGCGAACTCGCGGTGAGTTGGACGTCGAGCCTTGCCAAGGGTTTCACGCTGGGGACAAGTACACTCTGGACGGCCATTCCCCAAGGCGCGGCCGCTGGGTACGGTTCGTATATTGTCGGCCAGGCAGCGCGATATTATTTCGAGCACGGAGCAAGCTGGGGCGATCAGGGAGCGAAGCACGTGGTGAAGCGAATTCTCGACCACACCGACAAACAGTCGGTCGTGGAGAGTTTGAAGGAGAAGATTCGCGAGAAACTCTCAACGAATCAATATGCGGCGAAGAAGGAGAGCAGAGGGCAGAAGGCAGAAAAGCCGATCGATCGACGTAGTAGCCAATGAGCCACGCCTCGTCGCTGACACCCGATATACGACTCGTCCATGAAATTTGATCCATTCCCACTTGTTTTAACGTCCTTCGTGACGCTTGCGCTGTTCGCGTTGCTCTGTTATCTGGCAATCACTGGGTGGCCAGGCGAAACGGGGGTTTCTGCCCTTAGCTTTTGTGAAACACTTCGCCCCGGTCCGGTAAAACAGCCAGCCAACACCTGGAGCAACCTCGGGTTTGTTGCGGTGGCCATTGCGATTGCGATTCACGCGGGGCGCGATCTAGCGCGACCAAAGTCGCCCCACTTCGCCAATCCGGTCGTGACGAGTCGATTCTTCACAACGACCTACGCGATCTCGGGAACTCTCATCGGTATGGGCAGCGGCGCGATGCACGCCTCGACCACGGCCTGGGGTGGACAGGTCGATATCTACTCGATGTTTCTGTGGGCGACGTGGGCGATGGCCTATTCGGGAATGCGACTTGTCGGCCGTCGCGAAGCGGCAACGTTTCTCTGTTTCTTTGTCCCCATCGCGACGCTGCTAGCGGCCGAGGTCTTTGTGCCGCTTTCAATTGGCGGTTTTGCCAACGCCCAACTCTTCGGTTTGCTCGTGGTACTCGCGATCTCGCTTGAGCTTGTCACCCTCTATCGACTTCGGCATCGTTACACAACCACGCTCAGTTACCTCGGTTGGGCCGTGGCGTTCTTTTTGGCCGCCTATGCTGCGTGGCTTCCGAGCCGCACGGGTGGCCCCCTTTGCTATCCAAATTCGCTCTGGCAGGGACACGGACTTTGGCACATTCTATGTTCGGGTTCGGTGCTGTTTGTTTATCTCTACGGCCGTTCCGAGCGTCTCGTCGAGCAGGGAATGGCCCGAAATGACCGCACACATATCGTCGGTCGGCAACCAACTGCCTAGACTTGTCGTACAGAGCATGGGGCCCCTTTCAGAACCGAACGATCGATGCAATCCAAAGCGGCCCACGCGGGCGAGAATGGCTCAAAACATGGCGACATTGTCGTGCTCACCCACGGCATTTTTAGCAGCAAGTGGCTCATTGCACCGCTCGCGCGGCGACTGCGACGGGCGGGCTACGACACGCGACTGTGGGGCTACTTCACACTTCGAGGATCGAACCGCGATATCGGTCAGCGATTCGCTAACTACCTTGCGAAGCTATCCCAAGAAAATCCTGGTCGCACGATTCACGTAGTTGCCCACAGCATGGGGAGCATCGTCTCGCGTTGCGCGCTGTTGGCTGGCGTACCCCCAAGTGTGGGGCGGATTGTGATGCTGGCGCCGCCCAACCGCGGGTCGCACGTTGCACGGCAGTTGCTGCCGATTTACGGATGGTTTTGTACGACTCTATGTGAGTTGTCCGACGACCCGTTGAGCTTCGTCAATACGCTGCCGCGCGAAGTCGATGGTCACGAAGTCGGTGTGATCGCCGTGACCCGCGACAACGTCGTTCGCCTCGAATCGACCTATCTCGATAACCATCGAGATCACGTCGTGGTCAACTCATGGCACACGGGCGTATTGTGGCTCGATGAAACGGGCGAATACATTGACTCGTTCCTGCAAACGGGGCAGTTTGCTCGCTCGGCTAAACTCGCCACATGCTAAAAGAATAGACTACAAGCACGCAGCGCAAGCAAGTGGGACGCTTCGATTCGCCACACACACTTGCGCTGCGTGCTTGTATTTGATCGCTATTGTCTGATCCCCAGCAACGGGAAACAGAGAATCGGTATCGACAGTGATGCGACACCCAGTAGCCAGCGAAAGTTGTCGAGTTCGACGCGATCGTTCGACGTGGGGGGGTGGTAAATACCCATTAAGATGACCAGCACGAGCATCGGTGTCCAAATCGCGGCTTGCTCGATATAGAGCACAACATACGCCACCGCGACGATGACAAAGACCCGCGCATAGGCGTGGGCACGACGGCCAAATAGTCCATACAGCGTGTGCCCGCCGTCGAGTTGGCTGATCGGCATCATGTTGAGCCCCGTGATGAGCATGCCGACCCAACCAGCCATGAAAAACGCGTTAACCTTCGACAACGGAATCCATTCGGCCCGGCCGCGATACTCGGGGTGTAGGTGGTCGATCATCCAGGTCACCACCAACGGACTGTTGAGCTGAATTTCGGTCGGTGGTGTCGGCACGGGGGGACCGAGCTCCAGCCTTTGGACACCAATCCACAAAATGGGCACAGCAACGACTAGTCCAGCGAGCGGACCAGCCAGTCCAATGTCGAAAATCTCGCGGCGATCGGCGCGCGAGCCATCCATGCTAATGACTGCCCCCATCGTGCCGATGGGGTTAAACGGTACCGGAATACAGAGTGGATAGCTGGCCGGAATGCCGTGACGAAGTGTTTGAATGAAGTGTCCCATTTCATGCGTTAGCAAGATGGCGAGCACGGCTCCCATATAGGTGAGCCCCTGCTGCCAATTGGCCATAATTATGAGCCGCATCACGTTTGTGTCGCCGAGGCCGTCGAGCGGATTCCAGTCGGCCGCCCCGACCCAAAATGTCGACAGACAGGTGGCGATAAACAGCCCGAGTGGCAGCCCCACGCGTCGGCGGGGGAGTTGCTGCGTCGTGACGTCGCTCGCTAGCAACTCGCGATAGGGGGGTGACGCCACGTATTCAACATCGGCCGACAAGGGCGAGCGGGCGGAATCGGGGGTCGATTCAGAAGGTGTATCAGGCATAGTGGGATGATAACAATTTACCCGGCAGATTTCACTACTCGGCACGGCGTTCGCGAAGATTACGCCTGACACGACCAAGGGAACCCATCCGCGGGAATGACGAATGACGAAGTCGAAACGAACAATGCTCGATTGCGTGCGTCATTTGTCATTCTAAAGTACGTCAATAGACCTCAATGCTCTTCACCGCGTGACCCTCGCTGTGGCGGGCCGCAACCAGGCAGCGGGCGGCTCCCTGAATTAGCCGATTCGGGTCGAAACCTCGCGAAATTAGTTCGACGCCGGCGACGCCGACGTTGAGTGTCTCGATTTGACCCACTTCATAATCCCCGGCCGATTGCTTGGCAACAAGGCGGTCGGCGAGCCGCTTGGCTTCGAGTCGATCGTACCCCGGCAGCAACACGGCAATCGTCGCCGGATCGACAATCACGGTCGACGACTCCACACTCAGTTCGCCGACTGACTCTGCCAGCAGCATGGGTATTTCAGCAACGGTGTTGAACGTGAGCGGCGATTGTCCCTCGACAAGCAGCAGCGACAGCGGAAGGCGATTTCCGCGGCAACGCAGTATTGATTTGGTCACCGATCGCAGCAGTCGTTGTGATGCGTCTTCGCGAGTAGCGGCGTACGCCACGCCGATGTTGGAAGTTTCGTCGCGAGACGTTGTAATCGAGGAAGAACTCGCAACCGCGACGGCCATTCTTGCCGACTTCAGTGCTTCGATTGCCCACGGGTCAACGCATTTTGGTGGCGCGATGGGGGTCTCTTCCACAACAGTTGACAAACGATCGTAGGCATCAGAAAGCAACCTATTTGATTCTTCTGCGCTAGGCAACTCAACATTGAATACTCCCGCTAAGTCGCGCCGTTCAGCATCGGTGATCGACATAAGTTGCTTCAGTTTCGGAATATCGAGTCCGAGCCACGCCGACGACAATTGACTCAGTCGCGGCAAGGCGCTGAGCGAATGGCACTCAATGACCTCGGCAATCAAGTCGGCGAGTACGACCGCTCGAATCAGATCGCGCTGGGCAAACTCGTGTAACTCACAGGTAAATCTTGCAGCTAGCGAAGCGACGGTTTGAGGCAGCAAAGCGGGCAAGTTCCACTTCTGTAGCAGTGCCGTCGTGAGTTCAAAATGATCGAAACCAACGGCCATTCTCGTTTGCTCGGCGAGATCGATCTGCTGCTCTCTCGACCGCGCGATGAGCGCGGCAAAGCTTTCACCCACTTCGCCTAGCAAGACGAGTTTTCCAAGATCAGCTAATAACGCTGCGACGAAGGCGTCGTCCTCGTTCGCCTCGAGGAACTGGGCCGCGATACGCCGAGCCGCGATGGCCCGGGTGATTCCAACCCGCCAATGTTCCGTAAGTGCTTCGCGGGTGAGTGTGCTTTCGAGTTGTTTCGGTAAGCTGAATCCCAAGACCAACAACTTGAGCGGCCGCATACCGAGCAGGGCGACCGCCTGTTTCAGATTCGCGACGCGACCGCTAAGTCCGAATACCGAACTGTTGACGACCTTCAGCAGTTTTGCCGTCAGCGCGGGATCGCGTTCGATGCACGACTTGATTTGCGACGCATCAAGACCGGGTTGATCGAGTTCGTGTTGGTCGAGCAACTCGATCAATTCCATTGCGACGGCCGGCAGCGAATAGATATCGCCGATGCGGTCCACAAAATTGTTGACAGGTGATGTGGCTGTGGCTAGCACCAGATTCAACCATTCGGCAGGATACGAGTAGGTCTTAAAGCCTAGTTCGCGATCGCACCCGAGGGGTCGATGCTAGCATCGCGTGCGGGTCGTAGCGACATCTCGTCTAGGGCGAGTGGCCGTCCTACCGCTACAATTGCTACGTCTGCTATCGCAGTTCGTTCGTTAACAAAGCGACCAGACCGCCCACGCAAGGAAGCGTTGTACAATGTCACGAATTTTTCTCTACCTACTCATCCCGGCCTGTCTGTTCGCCAACTTGCCAAGACTCGCTGGGGCGGCCGAAATGTTGCCGCTCGCCGAGACCATGCAGCGCGATGCGGCGCTCATTTCGGTCGACTTCGTCGACACGCACCACGGGTGGGCCGTCGGCCATCGGGGAACCATTTGGCACACCGGCGACGGTGGCCAGTCTTGGCAGCTTCAGAACTCTGGCACGCCGGCGATTTTAAGTTCCGTTAGCTTTGCTGACACGCAACGTGGTTGGGCAGTCGGTGGTAAGTCGGTGCCTTACACCCGTCGCAGCGAGGCTGTAATACTTCGCACACTCGACGGTGGCTCGACTTGGAATGTTGTCGCGGCGCCCACTCTCCCTCGCTTGATCTACGTCAAGTTTTTTGACGCGGCCCACGGGGTCGTCGTCGGTGAGTCGACCGCCATGTACCCGTCGGGCACGTTCAAAACCGACGATGGCGGTCTCAGTTGGACGGCACTCTCTTCGACGGCCGCACATCAGTGGCGCGCGGCCGTGTTCACGTCGCCCGAAAATGGAGTCCTCGTCGACCAGCAAGGAGCCTGGGCACAATACGACGGCAGCCAGATCGAACTCGGCCGGTTTGCGAGCGAAACCGCGGCACCTACGTTCGCGATCGCCATGAGCGACGATCTGAATGGCTGGCGCGTTGGCGGCGGTAGCCTGATGCAAACGACACGCGATGGCGGCACAACTTGGCAAACGCCGGCTGAGTTACCACTCTCGCAAGCAGCCAGCCGACTATTCGACGCCACTGCCGTCGCCACAGTCGGCTCGCACGTGTGGATTGCCGGCGCGCCCGGCACACGCGTCTTCCATTCGGGCAACGGCGGACAGTCGTGGCAACCGTCGGCGACATCCATTCGAACACCGCTGCGCGCACTAAAATTTATTGACGAAAGACATGGTTGGGCTGTTGGTGAACTCGGCACGATTGTCGCCACCGTCGACGGCGGCATGACGTGGACCACGCAGCGACGTGGCGGCGAAAGCGCCGCCGTTTGGCTAGCAACCCCCGCCAGCACGATGCCGCCGCTCGAACTAGTGGCCCACATGGCCGCCGCCGACGGTTTGTTCGTCGCGTCCGACAACCTCTTGCCAAGAAAAGCACCGCTCGGCGAACAACGCTCGCAAGTCGAAGCGCTGGTTGAATGTGGTGGCACTTCGAGCACTCACGCATGGCAATTCGAACTCAACCAACAAGAACAATCGTCCGACTCTGCTCAGATGCTGCTCGAACTGCTCAACAACCGAAGTGACGGTGAAGCGGCCGAATGGCTGTTGCAGCGAGCCAGCATGCAGCTGCTTATGTGGCGGCCCTCGGTCGTCGTCATTCCTCATCCTACCGACGAACCCACCCCCGGTGCCGACCAGTTAATTCAGCAAGTCGTCGAGCAAGCGATCGAACTGTGTCGCTCGCGGGGCATCGACGAATTGGGCCTCACTCCGATAACCGTGAAGCGAGTCGTTGGTCTGCTAGGCGGGGGTCGACAAGGCACCATTGTCGTGCCGACCAGCGAATTCGCCTCGACACTCAGCACGACTCCCGAAGAATACGCCAGCGTTGCGCGAGGCTTGGTTGCGACTGAACACACCACACCGCCGCCGTTCGTCGCCCTTGAACTCATCGACCAACAATCCGGCTTAGCGGCTCCGCGACGCGACGTGACGACGGGGCTATTCTTTGCACCCGGTGGTGGCACGCGTCGCATCACTTCGGCTGCACCGATTGGTAATCTACAAGAACTGAAAATGCTGGCCCAACGCCGCAAGCATCTGGTCCGATTGCTCGATTACTCGGAGTCGAATCCCGGTTGGTCGGCACAGGTCGTCAATATGACGGGCGGACTCAGTCCCGAGGCGGGGGGGCAACTCATGTTCCAGCTTGCCGAGGGCTATCGCGAGACGGGGCGACTCGACCTCGCTGCCGACACCTACTATCTGCTCGCTCATCGCTACCCCAACCACCCCCTCGTCGAAAAATCGCTGGCGTGGCTGATCCACTACTACTCGAGCAGCGAAATCGCCCACGTGTCGTCAATGGCAACGACCGACCGCGTTGACACGCGTCCGCTTGCGAATATGGCAGCGCCCAGCTTGCCGACCGCGTCGCTCGCAAATCCCGAAGGGCAAACGTCGGGGCTGAAGCGGGAAGATCGTTTTGAACGCGCCCGGCAACTGGGCGAGTACATCCGCCAAGCGCGTCCGGCGCTTGCCGCCGAACCACAACTGGGCACAGCGCTCGCCGTTGCCCAACGCGGGCGCGGCTTCGCTGCCGACGCCGATCGGTTCTTCTTGGTACTCGGAAAATCATCGGCCGACGAAGCGTGGCGACGCGTCGCTCGCACCGAGCGATGGCTCGCCGAGCCGACGCCCGCTCCACCCGATAAGTCCATTGCGACCTGCAAGTTCGTCGGTACGCGCCCCCACCTCGACGGCCAACTCGACGACGAGACGTGGACGAAGGCCCGTGTCGTTCGGATGGTCAGCAAAGCCAATTCGCTCGAAACAAAGGTCTGGTTCGCCAGCGACGCCGAATTCATGTACATTGCCGCCGCCTGTCCGCGAGGCTACACAACTGAAGTCGCATTACCCGATGCAACCCAGC
>JBGSWC010000112.1:0-6147 GCA_041752635.1 Pirellulales bacterium
GCGGCTGACGAAACACTCCACGCCGGCGACGCCCATGAGCTGCCCGGTGTAATACCGCATCGAAGTCAGCTCGCCCGTGGTGAGGGGATCGAGCAATTCGATTGCCTTGGGCCCCTGCAAGGCAATCATGGCATATTCGAACGTCTTGTCGTTGATTTCGACCGAGTAATTGCCGACATGGCCGCGGAGCCATTCCAGGATTTTCTCACGATTGCTGGCATTCACGACTAAGCCAAAGCCGGCGGGCTGGTCGTCGCGGAGCACGGGGCGATAAACCAACACGTCGTCTAGCACGCCACCGGCTTCATTGCACATCAGCGAGTAGCGAATCTGCTGCGGCTTCATGTCCGCCACGCTACGCGTCATGAGCCGGTCGAGAAACTCCGCCACGTCGGGCCCATCGAACAGAATGCGACCCATGTGCGAGATGTCAAACAGCCCGACTGCATGGCGAGTCGCCCGATGCTCCTCGACAATCGACGTGTACTGCACCGGCATAGACCAACCCGCGAAATCGACCATCCGCCCGCCATGGGCGGCGTGCCAGTCGTGCAGGGGAGTCTTGTCGAGTTCGGTGGTGGAGGACATGCGGCGGGTTCGTCGGTGTGGCGAGAACGGACTATTCTAGTCGTTTTGCGCTCCGCTTCTAGTGGGCAACTAGCCGGCGGGGCGTGGCTCGCCGGCTATTTTTTTCGCCTTCCGCGTTTCTTTTGCACTTTCTTCCGCTTGCCACTCTCCCCCTTCTGCCTTGCTTTCGGGCCGCCTTTTTCTTTTGTGCCGCCTTTTTTGCTCAACAACCGAAAATCAAGCTCGCGGCGCTCCACATCGACCGACGCAACGGCCACGGTGACAAGATCGCCCAATCGGTACGAATTGCCTGAGCGGAATCCCTTGATCACGTGGCCCGCCTTGTCGAATTTATAGTAGTCGTCCGACAGCGACGTGATGTGCACAAAACCCTCGGCGGGGAGTTCCGTGCCGGTGACGAACAGGCCGAAGTTCTCGACCCCGGTCACCACACCTTGCAACTCGGTCCCGACTTTGTCTTGCAAGTACAAGAGCAGTTTTACCTTCTTGAGCTCGCGCTCGGCGGCGGTGGCCCGTTGTTCGCGCTCGCTGCAGTGGTCGCCGATGGTCAACAGTTCGCCCATGTGCTGTTCGGGCGGTTGGCCCCGATTGACCGCATCGATCAGCCGATGGATCGTCAGGTCGGGATAGCGACGAATGGGCGAAGTGAAATGGCAATAACACTCGCTGGCCAATGCGTAGTGCCCCTCCTCTTCAGGGCTGTAGATGGCCCGCTGCATGGAGCGGAGCACGGAGTAGTTGACAGCGTGCTGACACGATTCGCCGCGCACTTTCTCCAGCAAGGCCTGCAATTCATAACGGCTTTGCAGGTCGCCGACCTCCAGGCCCAGTTCCTTAACGAAATCGTTGAGCGCCTTCAATTTCCTGGGGTCGGGTGCCCCATGCACGCGTCGCAAGAAGAGTAGCCCCTTGTCGAACAACATTTCCGCGACCGCCTCGTTAGCGATCAGCATAAACTCTTCGATGATCTGGTGGCTCTCGGTGTTCTCCTCCAGGTGCGCGCCGGTCACTTGGCCATCTTTGTCAAGGTCGATCGACATCTCCGGCATCGACAGCTCTAGCGATCCGCGTTTCATCCGACGCTTCCGCAGTATCATCGCCAATTCGTGCATGTCGCCGAGTAATCCGTGTACCGCCGGGGCGAGCTTCTTTTTCCAGCCAGCACGGTCCGCCAAGAACTCGTCGACTTCTTCGTAGGTGAAGCGGCGACAGCTCTTGATCGCGCTTTTGAACACATCGGTAGCGATGCGCTGTCCTTCGGCGGTGAATTCGATCCGGGCCGTCATGGCATACCGTAACTTGTCAGGCTGCAAGCTGGCGAGGTTGTTGGAAATTACCTCCGGCAACATCGGAATCACCCGGTCGGGCAAATAGACACTCGTCGCGCGGTCCTTTGCCTCGCGGTCGAGCCCCGAACGTGGTCGCACGAAGTGCGATACGTCGGCGATATGCACACCGAGCTGCCAGTGGCCATTGTCCATGCGTGTGAGTGAAATCGCATCGTCGAAGTCGCGAGCCGTGACGGGGTCGATCGTGATAATCGTTTCCGTGGAGAGATCGGTGCGGCGAGGGCCGATCGACTCATCGAATTTTTCGGCCTGCTTGCGGGCATTTTCCAACGCGCCTTCGTCGAAGTCGCCGGGGAGGTTGAATTCGTGGATGATCGAAAGCGTGTCGACACCAGGCTGTCCGCGCTGGCCAAGGATGTCGACGATCACCCCTTCGCCATCGCGCACATGCGAGGGGAAGCGGACCATTTCGATCACGACTTTGTCGTCGGTTTGCGCGCCCTTCGCGCCCGGGTCGCCGACGTAAACAGGCGCGGTGAAAATCTTGCCGTCGATTTGCACCATGCCCATGCCGCCCTGTTCGAGGTACGTGCCCACGAAGCGATTGGTGGCGCGTTCGACAATGTCGACGATCTTGCCAGAGATTTTCCCTTGGCGGTCTTTCATGTCGGAGATGCGTATCCGTACGACATCACCATTGGCGGCATCTCCCGTGGCACTGACCGGGATGAAAATGTCGGCATCCCGGCCGACAGTGGCATCGGTTCCCTCAGGCCGTACAAAGCCGAAGCCGGCTTGCGCGCGATGAAAAGTGCCAACAACGTGCTTGGAGGATTTCTCCTTTTGCTTCTTCTCTTTGGGTCGTGACCCATTCGCTGCGGTGGTCTTGCCCGTATTGTTGGCAACGGGGTAAATGAGGTGGCTCGAGCCATAGGCGAGTTGCCCCTTCTTGACGAGAAGTTTGAGCTCGCGCTTCAGCTTGGTGAGATCGTCGGACGCAAGACCCAATTGTTTCGCCATCACCTTCGGCTTGACGGGCCGATAGTTCTGCGCGTTGACGTGTTGCAGGATGGTCTCTTGAAGGTCAGGCATGGAGCTATTGTTACGAATCGTATTCGGACAGATCAATGATGCGAAGCACTTTTTTCATCGGCACCATACACGCTTCTCGGCCAAAGCGTATCCATCGTCGATATTCACACGCTCACGCCGACTTCGAGGCGAGGTGTTCGACTTCGTTGATGTGCGAAATTGAAATTAACCGTATGCGTGGATGTTCGCTTTCTTCCTGCGCTATACCTAAGGCCACAACCTCTTCGCCGACAATCGCCATTTCTGGATGACGCAACTCATGTGTTCGACCGTTGCTCATGTGAATTAGTCGCGGAACAAATGGCTGTTCGGACAATAGCTCGATGAGTTCCTCGGGCTTCATGACTGAGACCTCTCAGCTGCTTATTTTGCTTTAAGGCCGCACTTGCATTTTACTCGAAACTCGCCGCTCTTGCATAGCGCCTAACCCTCAGGCTTGAACAGTTTGCGGTCGATCTGATTGAAATACTGCGTCCAGTTGCTGTCGGAGTTGGGGCAGTCGGTCATTAGCTGCGTGAAGCTGGCCAGTTTGGCATCGAGGTTGTCGAGATGGTGCAGGGCGACCGCTTCGAGCGTCATTGGCAGTTTCGCGCTGCCATATTCATATCGGCCGTGGTGGCTGATAATCAGGTGTTTGAGTTCTAAGAGCAATCGGTCCGGAAAGGGTTGGCCGTCTTGGGCGACAATTCTGCGAACCATCTCTTCGAGCATGGACACGCCGAGCGACATATGCCCCAACAGTTGGCCGGCGTCGGTGTAGGCGATGTCGCGGTCATAGGAGAGCTCGTCGACCTTGGCGATGTCGTGCAGAAGCACCCCAACGAGCAGCTTTTCGGTATCGACTTGCGGATAGCACGGGCCCACGACCAGCACCACTTTCAGTAAGCTCAGCACATGTTCGAGCAAGCCACCTTGATAGGCATGGTGGTTTTTCATCGCGGCGGGGGCGCGGCAAAATTTCTCCATGAACACGTCGTCGTTCAGAAAACCTTTGACGAGCCGACCGAGCGGTGCGGATTTGATACCGCTCAGGATTTCGATGAGCCGCACACGCATTTTGTCGACTTCCTCCGATTGCAGCGTGACAAAATCCGCTTCGTCGAACTCATCGGGACGTGCCTTGCGGATCCGAGTGGCGATCAACTGCATGTTGCCCTGGAACAACTGCGTGGCACCTTCGACGTGGACGTAGTCGCCGTTGTCGATCGACTTGTAGTCGTTCTCGCTGGCATTCCACATGCGTGCGTTAAGCGAGCCACTACGGTCGGAGAGATCGACTTGAAGGTAGAAATTCCCATTGCGATTGGGCCGCAATTGCTTATCCGAAGCGAGAAACACCTGGCTGATGGCCTCGTTATGGGCGAGTTGGCTGACAAAGCGTCGAGAGTCGGTCGGCATGGAGTGGGCAGTGGGCGGTGGGCAGTGGGGCGGTAGGCGGCGAGTACGTTTCGCCGGTGTACGACAAGCACGCATCCTAACAGATTTCACTCGAAACCGCCGGGGGGCTAGCGTTGCGATTTCCTCGCAGGTGGAGATGCTCTAGAATGTCGTCTTCCGGCGATCCATTGGATCGCGGCTATTGTGTTTCTGCCCTCGACCTTCTGCCCACTTTACATGGCCAAACCTCCTAAGAATGCCATCTCCCCGACCCGCGCGGAAACCTACCCCGAGTGGTACCAGCAGGTCGTCAAGGCGGCCGACCTGGCGGAGAACTCCGACGTACGTGGTTGCATGGTGATCAAACCCTGGGGCTACGCTATTTGGGAGAATATCCAGCGTCAGCTCGACGCGATGTTCAAGGCGACAGGGCATGAGAATGCCTACTTCCCGCTATTTATTCCCATGAGCTTTTTGGAGAAGGAGGCCGAGCATGTCGAGGGCTTTGCCAAGGAGTGCGCCGTGGTCACCCATCACCGGTTGGAACCGGATGGCAAAGGGGGCTTGCAACCCGCGCCGTCGGCGCAGCTCGAAGAACCGTTGATTGTGCGGCCTACCAGCGAGACGATAATCGGGGCGACGTTCGCGCGTTGGGTTGAGTCTTACCGAGACCTGCCGATTCTCATCAACCAATGGGCCAACGTAGTGCGTTGGGAACTGCGCACTCGGATGTTTCTGCGTACCACCGAGTTTCTCTGGCAAGAAGGGCACACGGTGCACGCCACCGAAGCAGAAGCCCGCGAGGAGACTCGACAAATGCTCGACGTCTACGCGGACTTCGCCGAGAATTGGATGGCCATGCCGGTCATCAAAGGCGAGAAAACCGAAGGCGAGCGGTTCCCGGGGGCGGAGGCGACCTACAGCATAGAAGCCCTAATGCAAGACCGCAAAGCACTCCAGGCCGGCACGTCGCATTTCCTGGGACAAAATTTTGCGAAAGCGCAGGAAATCAAATTCCAAAATCAGGAAGGCGAGGAAGTTTACGCCTGGACCACGTCGTGGGGCGTCTCGACGCGGCTGATCGGTGGCTTGATCATGACGCACAGCGACGATGACGGCCTGGTGTTGCCGCCGAAATTGGCTCCCGCGCACGTGGTAATTTTACCGATCTACAAAAACGACGAGGAGCGGGCCGAAGTCATGCCCTATTGCGAATCGCTTCGGCAAGAACTCATCGCCCAGCGTTACGACGACGAACCCGTGCGGGTGCGCATCGACGATCGGGACCTACGCGGAGGCGAAAAGAAATGGCAATGGGTCAAGAAGGGGGTGCCGCTGCGTATCGAAGTCGGTCCGCGGGATGTGGCTGCCGGTGGTGTGTTTCTTTCCCGGCGCGACACTGGCGGGAAAGGGCAGGGCACTGCTCGCGCCGAATTGATCGCCAGCGTGGGGCCGACGCTGGCTGAGATTCAGCAGGCGCTCTACGATCGGGCTACCCAACTGCGCGAGGACTCCACCGTGCACATCGACTCGCTCACCGAGTTCGAGAAGTTCTTCACCGAGGGTTCGCCGGGCGGGTTGGCTTATTGCCATTTTGTGGATGGCCCCGAGATGGAGTCGAAGCTCAAGCAACTGAAGGTGACGGCAAGGTGCGTACCCGTCAACGCGCCCGCGGAATCAGGCAATTGTATTTTCACTGGAGCGGAGAGTCAGCGCCGCGGAATTTTCGCGCGGGCATATTGACGCACCTCGGAGGGAGTGGCCCTCAGGCTATGGTTGTGCGACAATCGCCGTTAGCCGG
>JBGSWC010000113.1:0-8085 GCA_041752635.1 Pirellulales bacterium
AAGCCGCCCGTTTCGAGAGTTCACCGGTCAAGACCCGGCGTCGGACTTCGGTCCATTGTTCCATCTGAGCGTACACTCCGGTGCCTCCAGTGCGAATTTGGGAAAGCTAGCGGCTACGCCGCCATCTTCCCAAGTTTCACCAGCTGCACAGCTGTGCGCTTCACTTTTCAACTGCTGCTCGGCTCCGCCAGGCGCTCTGATTTTCAACCGCTGTTTACACACCGCTCCACTGTTGATTTGTTTCGCCGCTCTGGGGTCAGTCACTGCTAACGATAGAAACACAACCACCGAATCTCCTGTTTACGACATCGTTGTTTACGGCGATTCGTGCGGCGCAGTCACGGCGGCGATTTCGGCCAAACGTCAGGGTCGCTCAGTGATCCTTATCAATCCGACGCACTTTCTCGGCGGTATGAGTGCTAGCGGGCTCGGCGCGACAGATTTTTTGGGTCGGAGAGATACTTTCGGCGGAATTGCGTCCGAGTTCTATGACGAAATCGCGAAGCACTACGGCGAGAAGTTCGTGCGCAGCTTTGAACCTCACGTAGGACAAGCAGTTTTCAAAAAATTGACCGACGAAGCGGGCGTACCTGTCGTCTTCAACGCGAACGTGAATCGCGAGTCAGGCGTGGAAATGAACGGTCAGCGAATCGTGTCCATCACAACGCTCGACGGTCAGAATTATCGCGGCAAGATGTTCATCGACGCGACTTACGTGGGTGACCTCATGGCGGCGGCGGGCGTGACCTACACCGTTGGTCGAGAGCCAGAAGAACAGTACGGGGAAAGCCTGGCAGGTGTGCGACGTGGGGACACTCAGCCACGCATTCATTATCGGCAAGGTGACAAGGATCATTTCATTGTCGACGTCGATCCCTACGTCGTCCCTGGGAACCCCGATAGCGGGCTGCTGCCGCATGTTCACAAGATCGATGGCCTCAAGAACGGTCAAGGCGATCGCAAGATTCAGGCGTACAACTACCGCCTCTGCCTAACGACCGATCCCGAGTTAAGGATTCCTATCGACAAACCGGCAGGCTACCGGGCAATCGACCATGAACTCCTACTCCGAAACTTCGAGGCAGGTGACTCTCGCTTACCGGCCTTGATCGACTCTCTGGCTGGCTCGGGGTCGAAGGTCGATTGGAACAACATGCACGCCGTCGGCAGTGACTATGACGGAGCGAACTGGGATTATCCAGAAGCGTCGTACGAGAAGCGACGCGAGATCGAAGCAGCCCATGAACTGTACATACGTGGTTTTCTGTGGACGTTGGCCAATAGCCCGCGCGTGCCAGAAAATATTCGTACCAAAGTTGCCGAATACGGATTGCCCAAGGATGAGTTCACCGACAACGGTGGCTGGCCCTACATGATCTACATTCGCGAAGCACGCCGAATGGTCGCCGACTATGTAATGACGCAAGCCGACTGCGAGGGAAAACGTGAGGCACATGACCCGATCGGATTGGGCTCGTTTGGGATGGACTCCCACGTTGTGCAGTTCTTTGTCAACGAAAAGGGCTTTGTGCGTCACGACGGTGTGATCTGGCGTGTGCCACCGAAACCGTACGGCATTTCCTACCGATCGATTGTTCCACGCGTGGGCGAGTGCGAAAACCTGTTTGCTCCCATCTGCTTGTCGACATCGCATGTAGCGCATGGTTCCATTCGCATGGAACCGGTGTTCATGACGCTGAGCGAAAGCGCGGCGATCGCTGCGAGCCTCGCAATTGAGGTCGACGTTTCCGTTCAAGATGTCCGTTATGCCGACCTTCGCCAACAATTAGCTGCGAGCGACATAATTATACAGTGGAAAGGAAAACGGCCGGCGGCGAAGGCCCCGCCAAAGAAGGACTCAGAAAGCAATGGCAGACTTCGATTGGACGATCCTGAAGCATTGCGCATTGGAGAATGGAAGGAAAGCATTTTCGGGTCTGCGTACGTTGGAGATGCGTATTTGCATGACAATAACGATGGCAAAGGTGAGAAGAAGGTTCGCTTTGAATGGAGTGATTTAGAGACGGGGTTGTATGAAGTCCATCTCGCCTACACGCCGCATACCAACCGAGCCACTAATGTTTCTATTGCGATCCATCACGCGAACGGAGAATCTGAAGTCGTCGTCAATCAGCGACGAAAGCCTGTCGAAAGTGGTTGGCACTCGTTGGGGCGATTTTCGTTTTCGGGTCAAAAGCCTGCCATTGTCGAGATCAGGACGTCGGGGACCGATGGGTATGTGATTGCCGACGCGGTGCGACTTGTTCCCGTGATGGAACCAGACCTTTCTTTGCACGATACACCGGCGAACACGAAGTCGAAGCCCAACATTCTGATCATTCTTGCTGATGACCTGGGGATAGAATGTCTTTCCGCGTATGGAGGCAAACACGCGACACCGAACATTGACGCGATTGCGGCCCAGGGAATGCGGTTCACCCACTGCTTTTCAAACCCGTTCTGTTCCCCTTCGCGAGCGAGTCTGTTGACGGGACGTTACCCATTCAGGAATGGTCTGACAGATGTGCTTCACAGTCGACGGCAAGAGAACATCTATCTTTCGCCCGACCAACCCAGCTTCGCCCGTCAATTGAAGACGCAAGGGTACGCCACCGCCATCGCTGGCAAGTGGCACGTGTCGTTGCTACATAAACACAACACCATCAACGCATTCGGATTTGACCAGTACCAGGTCTGGCAGATTTTCGACAGCGCGGGCGAAAAGACTCGGCGGTATTGGAAACCACACATCATTCGAAACAGAACGCTGATTACCGAACAGGTTCAGGATCGTTATGGCCCAGACGTGGATGTCGAATTCCTAACCGAATTCATGAGGTCCAGCGTCGAAAACAAACAGCCGTTTCTCGCCTACTTTGCGACCCCACTACCTCACTTCCCATGGGAGCCAACCCCAGATACGGAAGACCCGAACTATCGCAAATTGCACAACGAACACAAAGGCGACCCAAAGTATTTTCCCGACATGGTGAAGTACCTCGACAAGTGCGTCGGCCAGCTATTGCAAACCCTGGAGGATCAAGGCATTGCCGAAAACACCGTCGTATTATTTCTGGCAGACAATGGGACCGATCGCGATCTCAGCAACTTGTGGGGTGATGGGATAACAGTTCAAGGCGGCAAAGGTACGATGACCGATCGAGGCTCCCATGTTCCCTTGATAGTGCGCTGGCCGAATCGCGTCCCTGCGGCATCGACCTGCGGAAATCTCATCGATTTTTCGGATTTGCTCCCCACGCTTTGCGAATTGTCTGGTGCGCCACTTCCGAGTGAGGAAATCCACGGCCGCAGCTTCCTACCTCAGTTACTTGGCAAGCCTGGCAACCCAAGAGAATGGGTCCACGTCCAGCATCAGGATGCACGGCATCTCCGAAGCCAGGATTACATCTTGAACAACATCGGAGAATTCCGTCCGGTGGTTGAACTATGCAATCCGCCAGCCCAACCGATACTGAAAATCCAGTCAGAATCTATTCGTGCTGCACGTCAACAGCTCCAGGACGCTTTCGACGAACTGCAGAACTAAGACCACCAAACCGACCATCTCAAATTTACCCAAAGGGTACGCCAATTGGACGCTGCGGCTGCTTGCTCGCAAAGTGGTCGAGTTGGGAATCGTCGATACGGTTAGTCCTCAGACCGTCATGCGAACGCTTAAAAAAACGGCATGACCAACCGCAAGATTCAATACTGGGTCATACCGCCAGATTGCGATGCGGAGTTCGTCGCCAACATGGAAGACGTGCTGGCTGTTTACGAAAAGCCTTATAATCCCCAGGTTCCCGTGCTTTGCATGGACGAACAGCCGATCCAATTGATGAAGGAGGTCAAGCAACCGATTGATGCGACTGTCGATCATCCCCGGCGGGTCGACTACGAGTACGAACGCGCCGGTGTCGCCAATGTTTTCATGTTTGCCGAGCCGTTGGCCGGTTGGCGAGGGGTCGAGATTCGGGAAACGAAAACGAAAGTCGACGGGGCGACGGAGATGACTGGCCTTTTAGAAGGACGTTATGCCGATTGCGAGCGCGTGATCGTTGTTTGCGACAACCTCAACACGCACAGCAAGAGGGAGTTCTACCAAACGTTCGAGCCGGAGCGTGCGTTTGCCTTGGCTCAGAAAGTGGAGTTCTACTAGACGCCCAAGCACGGCAGTGGGCTGAACATCGCCGAGAACGAACCGAGTGGCATGACACGGCAATGCGTCAAAGGTCGTCGCATGCCGGACATCGCGACGCCCGCTGCAAACTAAAATCGGTGTACCCTAAAATCTGATTGGAACAAAGCGTCATCGTTCTCGGGCAGTTTCCACAATTGCCGGAGCCGGTGTTACAATAAGCATGAATGCTTGGTTAATCTTCTTGCCACAGACGGGACACGCAAATGTTTGAGCAGCTTTTGGTGGTGGTCTTGGCCCTGATGTCTGCTGCGTGGCTTTTTGCCGAATCACCGGCGGGCGGAAAACGGCCTAACGTGTTGTTCTTTGTCTCTGACGATCTTCGCCCCGAGCTCGGGTGCTACGGCAACGACATCATTCAAAGCCCGAATATCGATCGGCTCGCGAGCCGTGGTATTGTCTTCAACCGGGCCTATTGCCAGCAGGCCGTTTGTTCGCCATCGCGGTCGAGTGTGATGACCGGCACAAGGCCCGACACGACCAAGGTTTGGGATTTGGAAACACACTTCCGCGACGCGCTGCCCAAAGTCGTGACGCTGCCCCAATTGTTCAAGAACAATGGCTACACGACTCAAGGGATGGGAAAAATCTATCACGGCGCATTGCAAGACCCACCGTCGTGGTCGATTCGCTATGTTCGCGATCGGCCCGGGGGCGGCAGCCGACCGGGCGGAGATTCCCGCAACGAGTCGATCGTTAATCGACAAACGGGTCGCGGCCCAGCTTTTCTGGCGACGGACGACGCGTCAAACGGCGGAGGCGATGGTGCGCTCGCCGAAGATGCGATTGATGCTCTGCGCGCACTCAAGCAAGGGAACAAACCGTTTTTCTTGGCCGTCGGTTTTTATAAACCTCACTTACCGTTCGTCGCGCCGAAGGCGTACTACGACTTGTACGACCCCGCCCAGATTCCGCTGGCGACGAACCCTTTCTTGCAGAAAGGCGCTCCCAATTACGCCATGAGCAACGGTGGCGAGCTTGCCAGTTACGCTGGTGTTCCGAATATTCTCGACCTACCCGACGACTACGCCCGGCAGCTCAAGCATGGCTACTACGCCGCCGTCAGCTACATGGATGCCCAGCTCGGCCGGGTGCTTGACGAGCTCGATCGGCTCGAGCTGACCGAAGAAACGATTGTCGTCCTCTGGGGCGATCATGGCTGGAAACTGGGCGAACACAACCGCTGGTGCAAACACACGAATGTCGAAAACGACACCAACGCGCCTTTGATTATTTCGGTCCCTGGCAAGAGCAGCGCTGGCCAGTCGTCGGACGCCCTCGTCGAGTTTGTCGACATTTATCCCACCATCGCTCAGCTTGCCGGCCTAGAATCACCCAAGCATCTGGAAGGAACCAGTTTGGTCCCGCTCATTGACGATCCTCACCACGATTGGAAACCGGCCGCCTTCAGCCAATATCCTCGTAGCTCGCGTGGCGGCCGGCTGATGGGCTACTCGATGCGGACCGACCGTTACCGTTTCACCCGCTGGGTCGACCGCCGCGATCACTCGAAAGTTGATGCCGTGGAACTGTACGACCACGAAACCGACCCCGAAGAAAACGAAAACATCGCCGCCGACCCGGCGAACGCCGAGCTCGTCGCAGAGCTGACGCGGCAATGGGAAGCCGGGTGGCAGGGAGCGGCGAAATCGCTGGAGTGAGTAGGTGAATGTCGGGGGGCAAGTTCTCCCTCCCCCCCCCACCCCGTCACTCGTGTTCTTCCTCATCATCGTCATCGTCAGCTTCCCCCACCGCCCAAGCCGGGTAGGGTTCGCTGGTGCCTCGCATCGCACGCCAGACGATTTGATTCAGCACATCCTCGGGCGCCCGGTCAACTTCGCGAAAGTTAAGCTGGGCCGACACCACCGCGTCTTGGCGGAGTTGGGGATCGTTGATCGCGTTGGGGTTGAGATTGAGCGTGTCGAGCGCAATTGTCGCGGCCGCCGCTTTGTAAGGCGTGAGGTCGGGGGTGTCGGTGAAACAATCGAACATGGGGGTCGCGCTGGCGTCAAACTGATTCATCGGCGGCAAGCCAAGAATTTGTTCCATCGTGCGAAGCAAACTGGTGGTGTTGTATTGCGTACTCACGAGCGCGCCGCGTTTGGCATAGGGGCTCGCCACAAACGACACGGTGCGGTACCCGCTCACGTGGTCCCACCCTGCCTGGGGGTCGTCTTCAATCACGAACACAGCCATCTTTGGCCAGAACTTCGATTGGCTCAGTCCCTCGATGATGCGCCCCATCGCCAAATCGTTGTCGGCCACACAGGCAGCCGGCGTTGGGCAGTTGGCGCTCGCGCCACTCGTGTGGTCTTGGGGCAGGCAGATGAGTGTGAGATTCGGATAAGTTCCTGCTTTCTCACACTTCGCCAAATCACGCAGCACAAAGTCGGCGCGAAACTGATCGGGAACCGACATGTTCCAACCGACATAGCCGGTTGGTGAAATGCCTTTGAGGCTGTCGACGCTGGGCCAGCACTCGAACACCACGTCGTCGGTGCCGTTCTTCCAGGCGCTGTAACAATCCATAAATCGTGGCGAACCTCGTCGCGTTTCGTCGGCCCAGCGGACGCTCGGTCCCATGAACTCGCCAAAGTTGCGAACGGTCTTGCCGTGGGCGAGCGCGTTGTCCCAAATGAATCCGGCCGGCGAGTAGGCAAGCGCGTCGCGGTCGTCTTCGCCCATACCGTCGGGATAGCTTCGTGGGAATCCGGCGAAGCTCTTTTCCATGTAGTCGGTCGAGTAGGCGGTCGCGCTCCACTGGTGGCCATCGGCACTCAAGATGCCACAACAATAAGTGTTGTCGAGCAACACGAAGTCGCGGGCCAGTTTGTAATGATTCGGCGAGACCGCTTCGTCGAAAATACAAAGCTTGGGGTCACCATTGCCCCGTTCGAGCTTGCCGAGAATCTGATCGTAAGTGCGATTCTCTTTGATGATATAGACGACATGTTCGATGAGACTCGGCTCGCCAATCCGCTCGGGAATCGCGCGGGCGGGCTGGTCGGCGCGCGGTGGCAACAAAGCCTCGGCGATTCGGGGCGCACGCATGTTGCGCGCGACTCGCTCAGACATTTGGGCGAGCAATTTGGCGTCGGGAACCGGCACTTTGGTGAGCGACCCGTGATAAAGATGCGAATTGAAGCCTTTGCCTTCGCCCTGGCGTTTGGGGGTCTTGGCGAGCCCCTTGATGTTGGCGACATAGAGCGATTCCGTCGTCGTATCGAGCACGATCGCGCCGGGATACCAACCAACGGGAATCATGCCGAGCAGTTTCGCGTCTTCGGGCTCGTCGGCATCGAACTCGCACACGGCAATCGCGTTTTGTGACCCGTTGGCGACAAAGAGCCGGCTGCCGTCGGGGCTAAATGTGGCGGCGTTCGGAGCCGCGCCGATCAGGTCCGACGGTTTCGATTTGGTCCAGAGTTTGCCCACGACATCTCCGGTCTGCGAATCGATGAAGCAGACATAGTCGCTGGCCGCATTACAGCAGGCGACAAACGGATGGGCGTCGGAGGCCGCGAGCCCGCTGGCGTGCAGTCCGGTGAGCACTTCGCGGGTCGTTTTGCCGGTGGCCAGATCGACAATCGAGACCGAGCCTTCGCTGGCGCCGAACCGCACCGGATCGACTCGCACGGTGGTGCCGCGCCCTGCCGGCCCGGTGAGATCGTCCTCGCCCGGCTGGCGACCACCCCAGTTGCTGACGAGCGCGTTGCCACCTTTGAGCACAACGTCATAGGGAGCCACACCGACCGGTGTCGTACTCAGCAGCGAGCCATCGCTGGTCGACAGTACCAGCAATTGATTCGACAAATTGCCACAGACATAGAGCCGAGTGCCATCGTCCGAGAGCGCGAGCCCCGAGGGAATCTCGGCCTTCCGTCGCG
>JBGSWC010000114.1:0-2981 GCA_041752635.1 Pirellulales bacterium
GCGAGCGCCGCGAGAATCGACGCAGGGCGGAGGTGTTCGCTAGCCCACGTGAGTGGCGAGTCGCCGTGGGCGTCGCGGGCTTCGCGGTCGGCACCCCGATCGAGCAACAATTCAATCGTCGGTAGATCGGCGTAGGCAGCGGCCCGGTGCAAAGGTGTTTCGCCCTTGGTCCGCACATCCCGCATGAACGCGTCGGTTTCGACACCCGGATTGGTCGCCGCATTGGAATCGGCCCCCGCGTCGAGCAGGCGACGCACGGTACGGATGTAGTAAGGCCGATCGGCCTTGGTGAGCGCACTGTGAAGCGGAGTCTCGTGGGTCTCTAGCAACTTGGCATTGGCATTCGCTCCCTGGGCGATCAGGAAGTCGCAGATTTTCCAGTGGCCGAAGAACTCGGCGCTGTTGAGCTCTTCGTCGAAGTCGATGCTCGACAAGTCGCCGCCCGCGCGGAGAATCGCCTTCAATGCGGTGAGGTCGTTGTAGTAAACAAACCACCGTAGCGGCCGAACTTGGCCGGTCATTAAGTGATCGCGCAATTTGGGCGTGTCGAGTAAGTCGAAAACCAAGTCAGTTCGGCCACGGGCGATTCGATCGATTAGCGTTGTTGGGTCCATGTAATTCTTTGAGTGAAATCGGGAGCGACGACTTTGGCTACAGTGTACGTGGGAGACGAAACGCTCGTTGCCAGCAGGCAATCTTTGCTTGCTTCGATTATATTCGAGGTCAACCGTCACCTTCGTGCGAATTATGCGATGAGAATCTTAGTAAACCTGGCGCTGCTCATGGCCCTGCAATGGTGCGGTTTGCACTTGAGCCGTTCGCTAGCAGCCGATCGGCCAAACATCATCTTCCTGTTAGTCGACGATGCTGGGTTTGGTGACTTTCCCAATTATCGAGACACTCACCAACGAACTCCGAATATCGACCGGCTCACGAGCGAAGGGCTGCGGTTCACGCAGTTCTACGTCAACTCGCCGATTTGCAGTCCCTCGCGGGCCGCTTTCACGACGGGGCAGTTCCCTGCGCGGGTGGGAATTACTTCGTACATCAGCGCTAACCGCGATAATTATCGGCGAGGAATGCGAGATTGGCTGGCGCTCGATGTACCAACGATCCCCACCGCCTTGCATCGCGCGGGGTATGCGACCGGGCATTTTGGCAAGTGGCATCTTGGTGGTGGTCGTGATGTCGGCAACGCTCCGCTGATTACCGACTATGGTTTCGACGAGTCACTCACGCAGTTTGAGGGTCTCGGTGATCGAGTGCTACCACTGATGAACGCCTACGATGGCAAGACGCCAATTCGCAATGGCTTGTGCACAGCAAGCGAAAAACTGGGTCGCGGCAACATTACTTGGCTCGACCGGGACAAAGTGACCGATGCGTTCATCGACCGAGCGATCGAGTTTATCGAAGAAAACAAAGCGACGGGCAAGCCGTTTTATGTGAATGTGTGGCCCGACGATGTGCATACGCCGCTGTTTCCACCGGCCGCACTACGCGACGATGGCACCAAGCGACAATTGTACCTGGGCGTGCTCGAAAATATGGATGCCGCGTTTGGCAGGCTGTTCGACTTCATTCGTAGCGATCTCAAGCTGAGCAAAAATACGCTCATTATCGTCAGCAGTGATAACGGTCCCGAACCGGGAGCCGGCGTCGCTGGTGAACTGACCGGTCACAAAACCGAGCTGTACGAGGGGGGCATCCGCGAACCGCTCATTATGTGGGGGCCCGATTTGCTCGCCGCATCGTCGATCGGTTCCACGAATGACGAATCTTATTTTTCGGCCGTCGACATGGCGGCATCATTGCTGGCGATTGCCGAAGCGAAGCTGCCCGCCGATGCCGGCGTTGATGGCGAGCAACTCGGCGCGACGCTGCTGGGTCACGAAAGTTCCAATCGCCAAGCGCCGCTGTATTGGGTCCGGCCCCCCGACCGCCCGGGCGAGGCTGGTCGCGACCTGCCCGACTTGGCGGTCCGCGACGGTAAGTGGAAGTTGCTCACCAACTTCGACGGCACGAATACCGAGCTCTACGATCTTGAAAGCGACGAGGGCGAGCAAGACAACCGCGTCGCCAATGAGCCGGCGATTGCCGAGTCGCTCAAACGACAGTTGCTGGCGTGGTACGAGACGATCCCGAAGTTCGGTGCCGACGCGAAGTGACCATGGGGGAAATTCGCAAAAACTCGGGAGACTTCGATAGTGTTCCGACGGTCCGCCTGATCGGCGACAGGTCGGCGGAGCCGACAACAGTTTAGCTGCTAGCATCGCCACGATTCCCGGCGTTGACGCACTGTCGGCGCTCCCCTACCCTCTCGCCGCGAGGTCGTATTTACGCGCCCTGACGTAGGTTACTTTTCTGTGTTCCCAAACTGGGGAAATCGCATGATGCGAGTTGGATTTCAATGGATTCTGACGTTGGCGGTGCTCATTGGCCTATCGCTTCTATCGTCGCCGGCGGTTGCCGATTGGCCGCGGATTCTCGGTGGCACCTCGGCCGAACCAGGGACGCCCGAGTGGTGGAAGTCGCACAAGCGCGAGGCCGTCCACGAAGTTGGCAAAGGTTATACAGTGCCTGGTTTCGAGGGCTACTTCGATGCCAACGGGCAACCGATTGACGCGCCGCTGAGTAGCGTGGCGCGATCGCTCGATGAAGAGGAGTCGAAGGGCATTGCGCCGTGGCTCGACCCCAAACCGGCCATCAATCGTGCCAAGACGGCGATGGGTATGGGCCCGAACGAAGAGCGTGCGCGTCTGGCTGTCGCCGAGGGTGAAAAAGCACTCGCGGCCAAACAGTTTTCTGACGCTGAAAAGCTTTTCAAGGAAGCGATCAGCCGCGCTCCTGGCACCGCAATTGAGCAGCAAGCGATGTTCGGGCTCGGTGAGTCGAAGTTTTTTCGTGATAATTACTACGACGCGGTCGACGACTACGGCAAGCTGCTCGACAAATATGCCAACACCCCACGCTTCGACGAC
>JBGSWC010000115.1:0-7219 GCA_041752635.1 Pirellulales bacterium
CATCGGCGGGCGCGGCTTCTTCTTCCGCACCACCAAAGAGTCCACCGTCATCGGCGGGCGCGGCTTCTTCTTCCGCACCACCAAAGAGCCCACCATCGTCGGCGGGCATGGCTTCTTCTTCGGCACCGCCACCGAACAATCCGGTGTCGGCTGGCTCATCGATGGGAGTAATCGGGTCGACGCTTGTCTCCGCTTCAGGGATGGCGCCTTCCTCAATGTTCGTTTCTGCGGGTGTCGCAGCTTCGATGGGCGATTCTGGCGTTGTGCCGCCTGGCAAAATTGCTTCGTCTGCACTTAGCGACGGCGCGGGATCTTCGACTGCCGTATCGGCTGGCTTGTTGACAACCGAGGTCTCAGGCCGTGAATCGCCGGCGACGCTATCGTCTCCCATCACGCGTTCCGTAGTGGCGGTCTCGGCCATCGTGGGCGATCCACTAACGACAACTCCGTCGCAACCACAATCGCTCGAGGTAGTCGAGTAGTAAACCGGGCCACAGGGGCTCACAACCTCGTAGCAAGGATTGCATGCTGTGAAACACGCAGGAGGATAGTAGCAAGCCGACGAGTAACTGGGCGACGGCACGCAACCTCGCATCCAGTGGCCAGCTTGGCCGGGTTGAATTAACAGGCTGCCAATGACAAGGCCCGTGAACAGCAGGCGGAACGTTTCGCTAATTCGGCGCATGAAGGAGACTCTCCCAAAAAAAGTGGTCAATGGTGCAGAGGACCAAAACGACGGAAGCCACTGGCGACCAATCAACGGTCAACTGCCAGGGGGAATTTGGTCGTGCGTTTGACGAACAGTTGACGGATGCAGGGGTAGGAAACAAGTCCCTATTTTAGTCTCGCCCAGACCCAAACGCAACGAACCGCCCGACGTGATACCCCATTCGGAGCCCGATTTCGCTGAAAAAACCGCTGTAATCGCTCTGGCTCCAACGCCACAGACCACCCATTTGCCCTGTCCGCAAGTGCCAGTCGACGAGCTCTTTGACTCGCTAGCGGGTCTCGGGGTCGGCCCAAGGCGTTGTGGCTGCGAAGGGCACGCCGAAGCGGTGGCTCAGCACATCGCACAGTCGAGCGGCTCGTTCGGCCAACAGAGCCGCCTTGTTTTCCTGTTGCCGACGGCCATGTTCGAGCATCAGGTCGGCTCGGTTTGTCTCGGCGCCGAATTGGTGGCCTTCCCACATCTCGACCGCTTGGGCGTAAAGCTCGCTGCTATCGGTGTACCACGAAGCGAGTTGCTCGGCGAACAACACAGCTTGAGGATCGACTCCTATCGTATCGGCCGCCTGCAAAGCTTCTGCGCCGAAAGCAAGTGCGCGACGACGAACCTCCAGAATCTTCCAGACATTCTGTTCGTTCAGCAAGTCTTGGGTGCTGTCGAGCAATTGCGCGACTTCGCTGGCGATATCGTTGAGTCGCGACCAATAAAGGACTGTCCGTTCGCGGGTGGCCGAAAACTCCGGCGAGTCGGCCGGCGCGAGCTCATCGGCGATCGCCGGCTCGAATGTTTGGGCGTGCGAGAGACGCGCAACTTCAAGGCGGATTTCATCGAGCTCGTTTTCAAGCTGGGCGTTGATTTCATCTTGTGTGAGCACAGCCTTCACTTCGCTCGGCGGAACCGGAATCGCGCTCTGCACTTCCGCGGGCAACTGCTCAATAAGTTGATTGTCTTCCAATGCACGATAAGCGGCGACGTGCAAATCGAGTCCAAGATAATGGGCACCAACGGCAATGCCGACCGACACGGCGGCGATGCACCCCACCAACTCAACAAGTGACAGCCCGGTACGCAAACTTCGTCGGCCAAATAGATCAGTCATGACACTTCTCGAATAACAAACAGAGTGACGAATTTCATGAACTTGCGGATTGCGACTCTCACGCAAATTGCAATCGCATCCCATGAAAATCGTAGCTTGCTCTCGGGAAGGCTGTGCGGAGCTTGCTAGGCAGACACCATACGAATCCGCAAAGTGAGCCAGTTGTGTCGAATGCAGCGGTTGTGCATGCGCGAATTCGCGCTTAAACCGAGGCAGTCTTTCGCGATTCGCGTCGTCGGTCGGTCTCGGCGAGCATGATTTTACGCAGCCGAACCGCGTCGGGAGTCACTTCGACCAATTCATCGTCGTCGATGTATTCGAGACACCCTTCGAGCGACATTTCTCGCGGCGGGCGGACCTGCGACGCGTCGTCTTTGCCCGAGGCCCGCATGTTGGTGAGCTTCTTGCCCTTGACAATATTCACCACGAGGTCGCCCGCCTTACAGTTTTCACCGACGATTTGCCCCTCATAAATCGGGTCGCCCGGCTTGACGAAGAAAATGCCACGGTCGTAGAGCGCGTCGAGGGCGTAGGCGGTGGCTTGGCCCCCTTCACTGGCGATGAGCACACCCGCCTGACGTTGGCGGACAGTGCCACGAATTGGCTCGTAATGTAGCAGGTTATGGTGGATGAGCGCGTTGCCGGCGGTCGCCGTCATCATTCGGCTACGGAGGCCAATCATCGACCGCGCGGGGATCGAGAACTCGAGGTGAACGAACCCACTGGTACCAGCCCGCTGGCCCATTTTGATGACTTCGCCCCGGCGGTCGCCGACGAGTCCCATCACGCTGCTGACGAACTCTTCGGGCACGTCGACAACCAGTTCTTCGATCGGCTCGTGTGGCTCGCCATCGATGATGCGAGTTACGACTTGTGGCTTAGCAACACACAGCTCGAACCCTTCGCGGCGCATGTTCTCGATGAGAATCCCCAGGTGCATGAGTCCGCGTCCCGACACACGAAACTGTTCTTGGGTGTCACCCGGTTCGACACGCAGCGCCACGTTCGAGCGCAACTCGCGTTCGAGTCGATCGCCAATTTGCCGGCTCGTCAGGTACTTGCCCGCGCGGCCGACGAAAGGGCCGTCGTTGACGCGAAACGTCATGTGCAGCGTCGGTTCGTCGACAGCGATCGTCGGTAGCGACGTGGGATTGATGGCGTCGGCGATCGTGTCGCCGATATGGATCGGGTCGAGTCCGACGACAGCACACAAATCGCCGGCCGACACTTCCGAGACCTCGCGTCGCCCCAAGCCATCGAATGTCAGCAGTTGTGCGACCTTTTGATTGGTGCGATTGCCGAGCCGGTCGAAAACGACCACGCTTTGCTTCGCTTTAATCGACCCCGCGAAAACCCGGCCGATGCCGATTCGACCAACAAAGTCGCTGTAATCAATGGTCGTCACCAACATTTGGGTTGGCTCGGTGAGGTCTGCCGGGGGTGGCGGGGGCACCCGGTCAACGATTGTCTCGAACAACGGACGCAGGTTTGCGGATTTATGATTCAGATCGAGCGTCGCCCAGCCTTGTTTCGCAGACGAGTAAACCAAGGCAAAATCGAGCGCCTCGTCGTCGGCACCCAGGTCGGCGAGCAGGTCGAACACCTCGCTCACGACCGCCTCGGGCCGCGCGTCGGGGCGGTCGATCTTGTTGACCACCACCACCGGCCGCAAGTTGGCCGCGAGCGCTTTTTGCAGCACAAATCGCGTCTGTGGCATTGGTCCCTCGAAGGCATCGACCACCAACAGCGCCCCATCGGCCATCGTGAGCACCCGCTCGACTTCGCCGCCGAAATCGGCGTGGCCCGGTGTGTCGATCAGATTGATGCGATACGTCTCGCCCGCGTCCGACACATAGGGTACCGCACAAGTTTTGCTAAAAATCGTGATTCCCCGCTCGCGTTCGAGGTCGTTGCTGTCGAGCACGAGGCCATGCTGGCCCCCGGCGAGCTTATCTAAATCTTCGTTGCGGTACTTTCCCGATTGATAGAGCAGTCCGTCGACGAGAGTGGTTTTCCCGTGGTCGACGTGGGCAATGATGGCTACATTGCGGATCGGCGATGTCATTTTAGTAAAGGGTGGGCAGATGTTGGCGGGGCAAGGCGAATCGGCGCAGTTGTATCGGTGGGAGGCCTGTTTTGTATAGCCCCGAAGCTCGCAACAGCGTTGGCCCCGACGCGCACTGGTGCCGAGTGCCGCACCTCGATTGCTAGCTTACCGGTTCGCGATGCGAAGGGGGGCGGGCTCGCCATCGTGTCGCGGCTAACCCGACTCGTTACCCGCCCATGCTGCGCGGCCTTGACGCGAATTTCTTTTTGCCAGCAATGATTGCTTGTGACGCCTCGCGTGAAATCATATACTGGGGGATGCCTCCTCAAACTGAGGCTCGCCCACTTCGCCATTCGGTTTGGGCGCGGGAGTATGGCTTTCCCGGCGGCCAGTCGATTGTCCCGGCCGCAAAATTGCACGCCGACAACAAGCACACCGAGGCACGTGGTGGAGAACCAGACGACGGCAGAGGCCGACGCATCGCAGGCACATGACAAGGGCGTCGGGCCGCCGAAAATTCTGCTCGTGCAGGGGTCGAACTTCGCTCGGCTTGCGATTGCCGAACATCTGGCCGATGTCGCTCAAGTCGTGGCTGTGTCGTCGCCATTTCGGGCGCTGGCAATGATGGCCTCGGGCGAATTCGCCGGAGTTGTCGCCGATGCCGAGTATTTTTCTGACTCGCTCGATGTCGGGCGAATGCTGCAAAACGAGCGTGTGCTACAGGCGATGCCCGAAGCAGTGCTGCTGCTCGATGAGAAGAATACCATCAAATGGGGCAACGGTCGGCTGTCGGAATGGACGGGCAATTCCGAAGTCGTCGGGAGCGAGTTCTACGGACTTCTCGGGCAGCCCGAATGGCTCAACCTCGATGGCTGCCCTTTGCAGGCCTCGCTGTCGTCGGGCGAGCCAACCGCTGCCACGTTGCGATCGGGCGAGGGCCGTTTTCTGCGGATGTACGCGGTGCCAGTCGTCGAAGGAGAGGAAGCGGCTCATCACTTAATTGTGACGCTCCGCGACGTGACTGACGAAGTGCTGCAGCAACAGAAGCTCGAAGCGATTCATAAAGCGGGCGTCGAGCTTGCCGATATACTGCCCGACGAAGTCGCTGAGATGGGCGTCGACGAGCGGATTGAGTTGCTCAAAGACAATATCCGACGTTGCACTCAAGATGTGTTGCATTTCGATGTTGTGGAAATTCGCACGCTCGATAAAGAGACAGGCGAGTTGGTGCCGTTGCTTTCTGAAGGAATGAAATCAGAAGCAGAGCGGCGGAGACTCTTTGCCGAAGTTGCTGGTAATGGCGTCACGGGCTATGTCGCTGCAACCGGCAAGAGCTATCTGTGCGAAGACACTAGCAAAGATGGGCTCTATCTTTCCGGCGCGCAAGACGCACGCAGTTCACTGACAGTGCCACTCATGTTGCACGAAGAGTGTATCGGCACATTTAATGTCGAGAGTCCCGAGTCACAGCGGTTCACCCGTAGCGATTTGCAATTCCTCGAAATCTTCTCACGCGAAATTGCCGTCGCACTCAATACTCTCGACTTGCTCAAAGCTGAAAAAATGACATCGACGGCTGCCAGCGTCGAGAAGATTCACAGCGCCGTGGCGATGCCGGTCGACGAGATCTTGAACGATGTCGTCAGCGTGATCGAAAACTTTCGCACCGATCAGCCCGCCATCGCCGAGCGGCTACATCGTGTCTTGAGTAACGCCCGCAACATCAAGCGAGTGATTCAAGATATCGGCCGTGACATGGTTCCGGTCGAAGCCCGCCCTGCAATGGCGCGACTCGAAGAACACCCCGTACTTGTTGGTCGACGAGTTTTGGTGGTTGATGCCGAAGAAAACATTCGCAGCGATGCCCACGACCTGCTCGAAAAGTATCAATGCGTGGTTGAGACCTCGCACGATGGCAACGAGGCGATCTTTATGGTTCGCAATCTGACCGAGGGTCAGAAGTACGACACGATTATTTCCGACATTAAGCTGCCCGACATGTCGGGCTACGACCTAATGATGCGACTGCGGTCGATCGTCGAGCCAGTGCCGATGGTGCTCACGACCAGCTTTGGCTACGATGCGGAACACACCATCGTGAAAGCCCGCCGCGAAGGTCTTAAGTTTGTGTTGCTCAAGCCCTGGCGACCCGAACAACTGCTCGAAACTGTCGAGCGAATGATCAAGCCTGATACGTTGGCGTAAGCTATGTTAGCCAAGCAGTAAGTGGTACTTGTTTTTTCGGCTGCAAGCTTATTTCGGTTCACTATGAAATTGGTCATTGAGCTGGTGCTGTTGGGGGGCGCACTTGCCGGGCATTCGGCGTTGTGGATCGGTGCGATCAATCGATTGCACGGTTACAACTTCAACCGACACCTCGTCGACGCACTGACGTTCGCGCTTGTCGTCGCACTCGCCGGCTTACCTCTGTTGTGGTTGCCGATTGTGCCTGGGGTGGGGCAATGGGTCGCTGCCTGGCGACCTTCCGAGTCCTGGCTATCAGCTGCCATGGCCTACCAGTACGGCTGTATCGCGATTGCTATGATCGCCCTCGCGCATCGCCTGTTTCGTCATTTCCACCCCGAACGGTCGGTTGCGGTGGTCGAGCGCGTCACCCGCCCGATCGAGTTTCCGCGGCCCCGGTCCCCCATGTTGGCAAGTGGCCTTCCCCGCTGGCTTGGTCGCTTGCCAGGCAACCAGACGCTGCGACCCGTTGTCGAAGAACTGCACTTGGCGATTCCGGGGCTACCATCGGGTCTCGATGGTCTGCGAATTGTCCAGCTCTCGGACTTGCACATGAGCGGTCGAGTCGCTGGAGCCTATTATCACCAACTTGTTGCAGCCGCGAATCAGTGCGACGCTGACATCGTTGCGCTCACCGGTGACATCGTCGAACGCTCGCGTTGCATGGATTGGCTCGACGAAATCTTGGCCAATTTGAACGCGAGACATTGCCGCTGTTTTGTGCTCGGCAATCACGACCTGAAAGTCAACTTCCAAGAGATTCGGCAACGGCTCACCACCCAAGGTTGGCACGACGTTGCGCGGCAGCCAATGGAACTGTCGATCGATAAGTCTCTCTGCCAGATTGTCGGCAACGAACAACCTTGGTTCGCGGGTCCGCCCCATACATTTGCCGACGAGAAGAAGTTGGCGTTTCGCTTGCTGCTCGCGCATTCGCCCGATTTGTTTGGCTGGGCTCGCGAACACCACTTTCAATTGATGCTGGCCGGGCACAATCACGGCGGTCAAATCAAGTTTCCCCTTGTCGGCCCGATTGTCGCACCGAGTCGCCACGGGACCCGCTATGACAGTGGCTTGTTCGAGCAAAACGGCACGATCATGC
>JBGSWC010000116.1:0-10535 GCA_041752635.1 Pirellulales bacterium
CACGCGCGATATCGGCAATCTGCTGCGGCTCGACCTCAGCGATGGCACCGCGCTCGAAGTCACGACGCTGCATCCCATCTGCTCGGCCGATCGCCAAGATTGGGTCGCTGCCGGTGAACTCGTCGCGGGTGAGCAACTCGACGGACTCGACGCTACGGTGACCATCGAGTCGATCACCCCTCTCGGCCACGCCCCCGAAGTCTACAACATCGAAGTCCACAGCCACCACGTCTACCGCGTGGCGGAGGTGGGGGTGTTGGTGCATAATGCGGGGCCTTGTGCTGCCGATTTCGCTGATGACCTATTAGACTTGCACCACAGTATTCCGAGGTCCATACAACGGCGGCTCAGCGAAGCCGGCAATCCTGCCGCTCTTCACCCAGATGTGATTGGTCGCCCTGGACTTCCGAACAGAATTCCGGTCCCACGACAAGTTCATAGAGACATTCACGGCGGAAGTGGATACCGTGGAAACGACAGAACAGGGATCGGTGGCGGCCACTACAACAACGCGTTTCACCGGATGATCGAATCACGTGGTGGCTATGGAACTGTCAGCCGAGAAACCATTATTGAAATCCGTGACTTCTTAGTGCGATGGTTTGAATTGAAATGAAGATCTATCTACTTGGGCATACAGTGCACAGATTAAAGAGCGATTTTGCTTCGGTTACGGCAGGGTCCCCAAGGTGCGACCTGTGCGACATAAGCATCGGTGAGCATTCACCTCCTCTTCGATTCTATTGGGACTTTGAGTTTGGGGTGCCGCAGAGAGCTTTTGATGACAACCACGACTTTTATTGGGGTAGTTTCCAATTAATTGTAACTGATCGCGGAAGGCAGCGTGTCGAGCAGGCTCGCCTCAATCTGGCGTTTGTCGACATTGAGTTGGTAGAGACGTCCTTATCGCAAGATGAGTTAGTCGTTACGCCTTGCGCCTCTCAGCCGACAGGATTGCACTGGGCAAGGCCCGTGCAATCGGTTGCCGCGGTTGCTAACGAGTCAAATCGCATCTGTAGCAAGTGCAACAAGTTTATCGACACTCCACGGCAACTTACACGGCTCATCGTTCGACATGACAGCGTAACTCACGACGAGTTGTTTTCGATTCGCCAGAATCGCGGTGAGCCGATGTTTGCTACCGAAACACTCAAGAACCGCCTGAGCGAGATGGGTTTACGTGGCATTGGTTTTTATCCAGCAGGACGACTCGTTTAGCTTTCACCCTCGCGACGAACGTAGGCAGATTGCGTGATGTACAGCGTTTATAACGCCTCACAACGACAGCGTGCGAATGGTGTAAACACGCTTGCAAATCAACCTCGACATGCCGGAACTCGGTCAACGAAAAGGTGTCAGGAACGAATGGCATTAACATTTACCTAAATAATTGGTGCACAATAACTTAGGCTCGCTATCGCTGCATTGCTTGCATGGAGTGCCTAATCGAGCAAGTAGCGAGTGGATCGAGTAATACTCGAGTCTCAGGGCGCCGACTCAATGTGGTATCCAAATTAGTGGGTGAGATAGCACTGTTGTGACAGCAACGCTTACCCCTTGCGGTGTATAGACTTACGGAAATGTTAATGCCATTCGTGTCAGGAACCTTTTGACGGCCGACGGTGACATCCGCCAGCCATTCACAGGCCACGCCCCTCGCGTTTTTACCGTGCCGGCCAAATTTTGTTGTCGAAATTGGCCGCGCGGTGTGGTAGAACGGGTGCATGTAAAAACTCGTTTGATGCGCTGCAATGGATACGTCAGCAAGTGGCACCCGACACGCACGGGCGGGGACGCCTATGCTACCAACTCTTTCCACTAGACTCTCCACACTCGACTCTCGACTCACTAAATCGGTTTTGTCCAAAACGTCGCCAACTGGTCGGTCAAAACCCAGGTACGAAATTCACTCGCAACATGCGAAATCGACTGGAAAACAAGTGTTTTTTTCAATTTCGACGGGAGACAAAAGTCGGGGTTTTGTCCCCTCCAATCGTGTTGGCTGTTTCGGGGTCAAAACGGTCGTGACAAAAGGCTGCTGTTGTGAACTGCGATTGTCCACCGTCTGGCGACGGTAGCTACATTTCACTCGACCGCGCAACCACCGGCACAACAGCCACCTTCGTCGGTCACGCTGGCGACCGACACACCCATCAGCGAGGCGACTTGCTCGGCAAACCAGGGCGAAGCTTGCACGGCCGCGCTCACGGCGCTTGCCGCGACGAGCGCAGCGATGGCCAAGGCTCCGACGAATTGCGAATCGTTTTTCTTTGGTTGACTGTTCATGGCATTTCTAGCGATCGAACCATTTGGTGAACATCCGCCAGGTCGTTTGGCGACCGGCACGGGCGATGGAGGTCGTGAGCGGAATATGTTTGGGACAGACGGCCACACAATTTTGGGCGTTGCCACATTGCTGCAATCCACCCGGCTCCATGAGCGCGTCGAGTCGCTCGTCGGCGAGCATCTTGCCGGTGCCGTGATCGTTGTAGAGCATCACTTGGCTGATCGCCGCCGGTCCGACGAATGCACCCGCGAGGGCCGTCTCTTGCCGCTTGGCGAAATCGGCGTCGCTCTCGTCCGGTCGTTGCACGACGTCGACTTTCGCGTACTGGGGGCAAGCCTCGACACAGCAACCACAAGTCATGCACTCCGACAGCGGATAACGCGACTCTTGGCCTTCTTGCGACTCCCGCGGACCGGGCCCACGATCATAATAGTCGTCGACCGGCACCCACGCCTTCACTCGTTCGAGAGTCTTGAACATGCGGCTGCGATCGACCACCAAGTCGCGGAGCACGGGGAACTTGGTCATTGGTTGCAGCTCGATGACTCCTTCGTTGTCGTCAAGCAATTTGTCAACGAGTGCCGAACACGACTGCCGCACCCGGCCATTGATGACCATTGTGCAGGAGCCGCAAACCTCTTCGAGGCAATTAGCGTCCCAGGCGACCGGCGTTGTTTTCGTTCCCTCGATTGTCCGCGCCATGGCCGCGATTTTTTGCAGCACGCTAATGACGTTGAGGTTCGGTTCGTACTGAATCCGGAATGTTTCCCAGCGACTCGACTCGCCAGGGGCGTTTTGCCTCAGCACCCGGACCTCAAACGACTCGGGGCGGGGCGGGGCAACGTCTTTATTCGGGGCAATCATGCGTTATTCCGCAGGAAGAGGGTTCTTATTCGACACTTTATTGTAGAGTTTCGCCCCCCGAGAGCCAAGCGATCTCGACAGGCTGATTTTGCCGAATCATGGGCCGCCAAGACGCAATGCAGCGTGGCGTTGCAATTCTTTGCGGTTTTGCGACTTTGCTTCAAAAAACCTCAAACGAATCAAACCCTCAGCCAGTTCATCGCCAACCGACCTCGCTGTGAATACACTAAAACGGTCTCTTCATCGCACCGATTCAACACACCATGTCGGCTTACGATTCCCAGCGCGACGACACCAGCCCACTGGGGGCGACCATCAAAAATAACGCCGACTCGGTGCGGCGGACACGGAAGTCGCGTCACTTTCTGAAGGAGCTAGGCCTGTCGCTGCCGGTGACGCCCGAAGATGTCAAGCAGGCGTTCCGCGAACGGGCCAAATTGGCTCATCCCGACCATCAGGGAGGGAGCGCCGAAGAATTTCGCAAATTGCAAGCGGCGTTCGACAAGGCGTTGGAATTCGCCCAACGCAACGGCAAACGCATTCCCTGGGTCGGCATCCAGATGCCAATCTATATCGCGCAAAAGCACGTCGCCGAATTGGTCAGCAAGTGGGGCGGCGACGTCGAATTTGCCAGCTACGACTGGCTCGAAGACACCGTCGGCGAAGACTTCGCCACACTCGCCGACCGATTGTTCTCGATTGACCTCGCCGACCAGCCGATCGGCGACGCCCAGCTCGTCGAGTTGTGCGAAGAAGCCGACGGGGTGCGACACATCGAGCTATTGTTCCTGGCAAATACGAACGTCACCGACGAGGGGATTCTCGAAGTCACCAAGATGCGTAACCTCCGCTACATCGACCTGCGTGGCACCAAGGTGTCGAACGCGATGCGAAAACAAATCGCCCGTCTAGAACGTGTCGACCGGGTCGAAGGGATTCCCAAGAGCTGGTGGCAAAAGTTGTTGGGTGGGTAGCTTTCTGATGAACTTTAGCGTCGAGCCACTACCGGAACCAAGTCCGCAAACAGTGTTTGCTCGACCGCATTACTTGATGCAATCGGGCGTCGATTTTAGCTTGTCGAACTTAGCTTTTAGTCAAACGGTCCATAGAATCAAATACCTCAAGCCGTTTAGTGCTTGGCGTAGGGAGCGGATTGAGCTTGGCACTCATCTACGCTCATGCGTGCAGCAGCAGCGCGAGCGATCACCCCAGTCTTGTGAGCCTAAAGCGAATTTTTCGACGGGCGAGCTTGAGAAAAAAGGAACGTAGCAGTGGACGATAAAGAACAAAAGGATGTGGCCGACGACGATGTTGACAACAAAGATCAAAATACTGACAAAGTCGACAAACAAGAACCGAACGCTGACGAAGCCAAGCAGGACTATACAAGTCACTGGGACAGAGATTATATGCCCCGCGAGCAAGTCGATGCGGCGTACGAAGAGGGTCGCGAAAAGCGTGAGGAAGAGGAAGCGGACGAATCCAAATAACGTATGGCCGCTAGTACCCACTCGTCCCATAAAAGGCCTTTGCCACCAAGCCGGTTCGCGCGGTCACCAGGTCGACAATCGCGTCGACCTCGGCGTCGTCGAGCGCCTGGACGAATGACTCGGCCGGTTTGCGGGCGATGGTGTAGATTTGCACCAGCTTGAGCTGGCCACCGCTGGCGGTGATTTCGTTGAGCCGATCGCAAAACGCGTTGAGTTCATCAGGCGAGGGGGGCTCGCCCGCCACGCGCATGAACAGCGACTGAATCACCAGTGGCCGCACCCGCGCGGCGGCGGCGATGTTGTCGAGCACCTGTCGAAATGGAATTGGCGTACGTTCGATGAGCTTGTAGTAATCGTCGGTGCCCGCTTCGAGCTTGGCCCAGATTTCGCCATTGTTCTGGTCGAGCACTGCCAGACCGCGCTGGACATGGGGGCGATGGAACATGCTGGCATTGGTGATGAGCACCATTTTCACGTCATCGAGACCAAGCTCGCGTTTCACTTCGGCACAGCGGGCGACCAGCTCGTCGAAATTGCGATAGGTGGTCGGCTCGCCATCACCCGAAAAGGCGATATCGCGAAGCACACGCAACTCGGCCGGCACACTCGCGAACTTGGGCACCTGGTACAACTCGCCACTGGCGGCGAGCGTGAGCACGTGCCTTAGCTCGTCGACCAACTGGTCGAACTCGACGAATTTGGTCTCGCTCTGCCGGGTGCGATCGACTTGGCAGTAAATGCAGTCGAAATTGCAAATTTTGTCGGGGTTGAGGTTCACGCCAATCGAGATGCCCCCCGACCGTCGGCTGAGCACTGGATAGACGAACCGGTTCTCGGCAAAACGCCGCTCGTGCTGGGTGTGTAGCAGGTGGGTCGTCGGGGTATTCGCGTCGATTGACATAGTTGAAGTTTAGGCAGACGCCGTCGGTTTGGGAAATGACGAATGACGAAATCCGAATGACGAACACTAGTGCCGATTTCGTCATTCGTCATTCGTGCTTCGTCATTCCCCCTCCATCACCAGCAGAATCACCGACACCACGCTAATCAAATTAAACGTCGCGTGGGCGACGATGCTTGGCACGATGCGGTGGGTGCGTTGGTAGAGGTAACCCAGCATGATGGCGAGCACGAACAATGGTATCGGGCTCGAGCCTTGGCCCGCGTGGGCGGCGGCGAACAGGCCGCTGGAGATGGCGATCGATCGCCAGCCGTGGCCGGGGGGGCGATGGCCCACAATCAACATTCGTGGCAGCTCGTCGTCGCTGGTCGGAGTCTGATAGGGATTCGGTTCGTCGTCTTGCTCGTCTGGCTCCTGATCGTCGTCGGGGTTTCTGCCCGGTTCCAACACGCTCGCTTCACCATCGGCACCGACCACCACGTGAGGCGCTGGCAACAGCACTTCGAGCGGCAACAGCCCGGCGGTCACGTCTTCCCACTTTTCGAGGCCCCCTTGTAGCAGCAGCCGAAACAGCACCTCCTCGACCAGCGGAGCCACCACCACGGCCGAGAAGGCGGCCATCGCGAATATCGAAATGTGAGGATGTTCCTTCATCTGATCGATCAGCGGATGACTCGGATCGCCAAACAGCCACGCGGCGACATTCACTGCGACCAACACCGGCAGCAGGGCTGCCACCGCAGCGAGCATCCCCAGGCGAACGTCGCTCCACAACTGTGGCATCGACTGGGGCAGCCCTAAGTCGCTGGTCGTTGTCGGACACAAATTGGTAACGACGACCAGAATGCAAAGCAGCAGCACCAGCATGAATGCCGAAGCCATTAACGCGCCGCGCAGCATTCGCGACGTATCGACCCGGTTCGTTTCGTCGCCAGTCGCCTCTTCGGTCGCTGCCGCGATTGGCTCATCGAGTGGTGCCACCTGGTTACCGGGAGCGAAGGCCGCCAACACGGCCAGCATCGCCAATAGCGCCGCCGGCATTCCCGCCCACATGCCCCACGGCACCGGGTAGCGTGGCTCCCAAGCGAGCACCGGCCGCCCATCCAGCAGCCGCCGCACGACGATGCCACAGAGGCCGAAGCTGGCGATGTAGAGGAGGATGGTGAACATGTTTGATGGAGCAGTCGTCTAACCGCGCGGCACAAGGTCGTCATGTATCGGAATCCAGGGAACGCAGATGGACGCCGATAAACGCGAATGAATTATGATAAAGATCGGAAATGCCAAGCGACGATTATCTTATCTGCGAAAATCCGCGTGCATCAGCGTTTATCTGTGTTCCCTAGAGGGCTAACTTCACGCTGTCCAGCTATTTGTCACTCAGCATTCCAGCGGCCAGTCGAACATAACCCCAGCCCGAATACAACGTGCTGGCGACCGTCAGCCACAGGCTCGCCACGAGCAGCCAATCGAACCAGTCGGCTTGCCACTCGGGCCACAGCATTAGCCGCACAAGCGCGAGCCCAATCGAGAGACACTGGAACGCCATCTTCCATTTGCCGGCCCACTTGGCCGAAAAATCGATGTCGCGCCCTTCGCACAGGCTACGCAGCACAGTCACCAGTAGCTCGCGGGCGACGATGGTCACCGCCATCCAGGCCGCGACGAGCGACGCAGGGATCGCCACCAACATGATAAACAGCCCACACACGAGCAGCTTGTCGGCAAACGGATCGAGAATGCGACCGAGCTGAGTGATCTGCTGATAGCGCCGCGCCCACCAGCCATCGACATAGTCGGTGATCGTGGCGACGACAAACAGCACGAGCGTGGCCGTATACCAGCCGAGGCCAATGGTCACAAACGACGCGATAGCGAGCACAACGCGCGCCGTCGACAGGCGGTTGGGGATGTTGAGAACGTCAGCCATGCACACTTGCGAGAAAAAAATAATGACGAAGCCTGAATGACGAATGACGAAAAATGTGTTCGTCATTCGTCATTCGGATTTCGTCATTCACTACAACGCCGCTGCCGCCAAATCGTAATCGCTCCGCGCCACGACTTCGACGTCGACAAAGTCGCCCGGCTTGATACCGTCGCCCGTTACGTAGACCACGCAGTCGACGTCGGGCGCGTCGGCATAGGTGCGGCCAATCCACACACCCTTTTGCTCGGTGAGTGGTGTATCAATCAGCACTTTGTGTTGCCGGCCCACTTGCCGGTCGGCCCAGTCGAAGCCTATCGCCTGTTGCGCGGCCATCAGTGTTTCGCGGCGCGTCTCTTTGACCACTTCGGGTAAGTGCCCCGGCAGCCGGGCGGCGGGGGTGTCGGGCTCGAGCGAATAGCTGAACACGCCGAGCCGTTCGAACTGATGTTCGTCGACAAAGTCGACAAAGTCGACAAGCTCGTTAAACTCGTCGTCGGTTTCGCCCGGGAAACCGACGAGCATCGTTGTTCGTAGCACCAAGTCTTCGATGCGGCTGCGAAGTTTTCGGACGAGCGCGACCGTATCGGTTTGATTCACCCGGCGCTGCATCCGCTTGAGCATCCGGTCGCTCGCGTGTTGGAGCGGCATGTCGAGGTAGGGGACGATTTTGTCGGAAGCAGCTATCGTGTCGATCAAGTCGTCGCCAAAGTACATGGGATAGAGGTACATGAGCCGCAGCCACTCGATGCCGTCGACTTTTTCGAGTTCGCCGAGCAACTCGACCAGCCGCGGCTCGCCATACATGTCGATGCCGTAGTAGGTGGTGTCTTGGGCAACGATGACCAGTTCTTTGACCCCATCGGCCGCCAGCTCGCGAGCCTCGGCGATGACGTTTTCAATGGGCTTGGTGGCGTGCTTGCCCCGCATCTTGGGGATCGCACAAAACGTGCAGAGCCGATCGCACCCTTCGCTGATCTTGAGATACGAAAAATGCCGCGGCGTGACCCTCATCCGCTGGGTGTCGCTAAGCGCTCGCACCGGAGCCGGCTTGAACACGAGCCGCTGTTCGTCGAGTCCAGCAATCAGTCGGTCGGCCACTTTGGTGACTTCCTCGCGGCCGAACACACCAACGAGGTGATCGATATCGGGCCGCTCATCGAGCAACGCCTGCTGCTGCCGCTCGGCGAGACAACCGCTGACAATGACCCCGCGAAGATCCCCCCGCCGCTTCATGGCGAGCATCTCGTCGATCGCCGCAAACGACTCGGTGCGGGCCTGCTCGATGAATCCACAGGTATTGACGATGGCGAAATCGGCCCCCTGCGGATCGGCAACCAGCTCATACCCCTCGAGCTGCAGCATCCCCAGCATCCGCTCGCTATCGACCAAGTTCTTCGGGCAACCGAGGGCAATAAAAGCGTAGCGCCCCTTGCTGGGGCCGCCGGCCGGCTTCGCGGGTGTTTCGAGTTGATGAACGTGAGTCGACAAATGGGGCAATCTATGTGGATAAGGGAGCTGACTGGTTAGACCCTATCTTAACCGAGAAATCGCCGAATCGACAGGCTGGGCTTGCTGAGTGGGTGCCACTGCTGGCTTGTTCAGCAGTGCGAACCCTCGATCGACTCTAAAGAATTCCGAAATGCCCGTACATCGTAAGAGAATCCAGCATTTCGACGAGCGGAGCCCAGCGACCCCCTCTGGTCACGGCTGCTGCCAGTTTTGAGTGATTGGTTCGTCGATGATTCAGACTTCAAGAATTACGTGAATCTTGCGAGGGTTCTGCACTGCTGGACAAGCCAGCAGTGGCACCCGGCATCCGGCACCCGGCACCCGGCGAAAATTTCAGTAAACTCCGCAACTCACGAATCCTCGCTCGTCTGGCACAACCGCTGAAATCACCTCGTCAGTATCTGCAAGCCACGGTGGATATGGTCCGAGTGCCACAGCAACGCCGCGCGAATCCTCGAGTTCCTCCAGCAACTCCGCGTGCGACTCTCCACTTCCGTGATGAAACCATGATTCTCGACCATAGTCGCGTTGGGTCAGCTCAACCAGGAGGTATTCAACGCCATCAGGAATTCTCGCGAGGCACATTGCTATGAAATCGTCGTCAACGATTCCGCGAATTGGAAGCTGAGGTTGTTTGAACGCAGTGACGCACGTACGTGGTGGCAATCCGTGAATTCTATTTGCAGTTGCCTGGAGCGTGGTAAAGAGTTCAAAGTCCTTCGATCCTGCAGCATGCGAATAGCGAATGAGTAGCAGAATTTCTCGTTGAGTGAGAAACCACGATTGCAAAGCGTCAGCGAACCAAGGGGCGTCGGTTGAACTGTAGCTCATTTGATTCGCGGCTCCAAATCTACCAAGCTTTTCGTTGCACGAAGGTGAAGTTAGGCGGGCGCCGAATGCTGGTCGCCAAGTGCCGTCTTTCGGGTGCCACTGCTGGCTTGTCCAGCAGTGCGAACCCTCGACAGATTCTATAGAATCCCGAAATGCCCGAACAGCGTAAGCGAGTCAAACATTTCGACGAGCGGGGCGAGATTCATGTGCTGACATTCTCGTGTGATCGGCGGTGGCCGCTACTCGCTATCCGAATCGCCGCCGTTGCTCGTTTGCATCGCAGGGCTGGCTAATGGCTTGGAGCGGTCGACAAACTTCCGGCGCGATTCGCGCTCTTGGCGTTGTAAGTCGTCAACGATTCGATCGAGATCGTTGTCGAAGTTTGCAGCCAGGCGATGTCGAGCGTCGCGAATCTGTTGAGTGATGGGGTTAGTCATCTGTATCGGAAGGTATCTCGGGTGGCGAACAAATAATCGGGGGTTCAAAACCGGCGTCGCGACAGGTCTGCTCGATTTTGTTTCGCATCGTGGCGTTGGCGATGTGCTTGAAATTCCACGTCACCAAGTATTGTACGCGCTGTACGGCGGCAACAGCAATGTGAAGCGCATCGCGCGGTTCCGAAGGTGGCACGGCTCCTTCAGTATTTAGTGTGCGGGCCAGCGCCCTCGCATCATCCGTTATTGAGAGCATGGTCAAATAACGCAGCACGTCGAGCCGCTCCTG
>JBGSWC010000117.1:0-12225 GCA_041752635.1 Pirellulales bacterium
CGGCACGCAAAGCGCGTCGGGGAGTCGTTACTTGGAACGACTATTGAGCATCAGCGAGACGTGTCGGCTGCAAAATCGCAGCGCCTATCACTATCTGACTGCCGCCGTGGAGGCCCAATTCGCCGGCCAACTGGCTCCGTCACTGCTCCCCACTCAAGCGACAACTGTCGCTACGGACGAGTGAAGCGTTGTATCGGGTCGTGAACGGTTACCTGGAATACTATGCAAAGTCGACTCGCAAAGATGGTAAAGCGAAGAACAAGGTATTTGAACAAAAGAAAGCGTCGGCCTTTCAGATGCAGTGGCTCAAGAACTACGATAAGAAGAATGCAGGCAACGGGGCGACGATCAGAGGCATCGTCTACTCCTACAAACCGCAACTGCACGATGCGGTGGGAGCTGTTGTCCTACTGCGTAACAAGAAGACTGGCAAAACGATTGGCAAAGCGATTGCGGATAAAACTTTCCAAGGTGCGCCATTCCACGGCCATACCAGTTGTTATGAGTTTACAAAGGTTCCGCCGGCTGATTCTGCGTCATACGCGCTAACTGCGAGTTACAAAAACCCTCAAACCGGCAAATTAGAAAATAGCCGTGAATCGATACTGCTCGGCGAGGACGTGAAAACTGGAAGCACGCGAACGGCCGATCTCCACTTAGGTCAGTAAGCCATGGTTTAATGCCACCCGACTTCAAGCTCCACCGCAGATTGCATTACTCTCGTGCGCTGCCGAGGCGAGGCCCTCAAGAAAAGGCGTTGCGCTCGGAAGCTCGCCATCGTCCCACCGACGCAAACTACTCAGCGGCCCGTTCCGCCTCCGCATCCGCCGAGGCTTCTTCGTCGCTCGCCGCTTCGTCTTCGATCGGTTCGACCGGCTTGGTGAGGTCTTCGTCGTCTCGGGGGGTGAGGCTGCCGTTGACCATGTCGAACAGGCGGGTCACGACCACATTACAAGGAATCGCGTAGCTCTCGGTGCGACCCGATCGCGAGACGTTAAAGCCAACCACCTTGCCATCGAGATTCACCAGCGGGCCACCACAGTCGGTGACTTTGAGCACCGTGTCGTGCTGGAATGCTTTGGGGAAACCAAACCGGCGTTGGCTTAGTTCGCTGCCGAGGCTGTTTTGGTAGTCGCGACGATTGACCGGCTCCATCCCAGCAGGCTGACCGGTGAGGATGGCGTTGAGTTTGATTTCTTTGCCACCGCGTAGAACGGTCAGCGAAACGGAATCGCCCGGGCTGAACTTTTTGATTTCCCCTACCAGCTTCTCGCGATTGGGCGTCGGCGTGTAGTTAACGGCCGTCACAATGTCGTTGACGAGCATTCCCGCGTCGGCGGCACCTGTTTCGGGGAAGACCTTCACGATACGGGCACCCTCTTTTACTTGATCGAGTTGCACGCCAAGAATGCCCGACTGATGGCGGATCCGCCGGGTATCGACACTCAACACTCCGACCGCGACCGGATCTTTGTCGATACCGACGGTCGCGACCCATTGACCAACATCGCCATCGATGTCGCGGAGCATGTCGACTGTCGGCAAGTCCTTGGCGGCCACCTTGAGCGCGGCTAAGTCGTATTCGCGATCCACGCCGACGATGCGGGCATCGAGTTCACGGCCATCTTTAAGCCGACAAGTGACTTGCCCTTCCAACTGACTTGCTTTGGTAATGATCCAACCATCGGGACCAACGATGCCACCGAGCGCGACATCTTTACCGTCACACTTCACGCGGACAGTCGCCTCTGTCGTTGGCGCGATCACCTCGCGAAACGCCTCGCGGACTTTTTTTCCGTTGCTGAGCCGCGAATTGGGAATCATCACGCGTTCAAGCGCTTGACGAAACGCCTCGCCCGCCCGCTCACCCGCTTGTTCGTTGTCGTCTTTTTCCTGAGCGAGGGCGATGCGACCGTACAGCAAAACAACCAGAGATAAAGCCAATAATCTCAACAATCGTGTCGTGGCAATAGGAGTCTTCAACTCATTCTCCTGAATTTAGTTCATTTCGAAAAACGTAGTGGAACACCAATCTTCGCTTATCAACACTAATCACTCTTCTTACAACAATTGACAATCCTCGTTTTCTATTAGCGTAGATTAGCGTAGATTAGCGAGGATCAGCGTTCGCGCCAAAAACTTGTTGAGAGTATCGGCTTCGCATTCCCGTGCTCAACCTTCTTCTTCGGCCGGTGGCTCGAAGTCGGACGAACCGGGCAGGGCCATTGGTGTGATCGCCAAGCGGACTTCAATTTCGAGCGGCTTGTCGTCGCGGAGGAGTCCGATTTTTACTTGCGATCCTGGCTTTGAACTCAAAACGCGCCGAGAAAAGTCATCGAACGAGCCGATTGACTCGCCGTCGAACGACTTCACGATGTCGCCGACCTTAATGCCCGCGCGAGCGGCCGGCATGTTGTCGAATACCTGAGTAATTTTTGCTTTTCCTTCGAGGTCGTTGCCGGCGACTCCCAGCAATGGCCGCTGCTGCACTTGCTCGCGCGAACCGAGTCGGCCACCCCAAATTTCGCCGGCGATTAAGCGATCGCGAGTGCCGTGATAGGTGCTGATGGGGACGTGGAAGTTGTTAGTGATCGATTGACCAATGCGGCTGTGGATGCCGATGACCTCGCCTCGCATGTTGAACAGCGGGCCGCCCGAGTCGCCACCGACCAACGTACAGTCGGTGTTGATGACATCGTCATTGGCAAACAGCACCCGACCCAGTCGTACCGGCGGGGTTCGTTCGCCGTCGAAACCGCCCGGCTGGCCAATCGCTACGACCCACTGGCCCGCCTTGATGTCCCCCGCCTCGGCCATTTTCATGTAAGGCCAGGGGCCAGGCTCGGTGATCCTGGCCATCCCGCTATCGATCTGGCGATTGACTCCGAGCGTTTCGCCCTTTACGCGGCGACCATCGGGGAAAATGAACACGGCCTTGCGGCCAGGTTGACCACAAACGTGACCCGCTGTCAGGATCAGTCCGTCGGGGCTGACGATGACACCGCTGCCAAACGCTCCGCCGATCTGTATCGAAACGGTCGAAGGCGTAGCGGCCTTTAACACGCGCTGCAGTTGTGATTCGATCGCCCGCAGGTCTGCGACTGATTCGGGATAACGTTTGTCGACAACAGCCGCCGTCTCGTCCGACAACTCGACGATGGTCGGTTTGGGGGTCGGTGTCGGCTCGACTTTTTCGGTTTCTCCCGCCTCGGGCTGTTCGGCGGCGGGCTTCTCGGTGTCCGGCTTCTCGGCAGCGGGTTTCTGCGATTTACCTGCTGGCTGCTTCTTGGCCGGTTGTTCAGCGGCACCTGATTGAGATTCAGGCTGAGCCCGCGGTTCTGGCGGTGCGGCGACCAACAGCGTGGGCAGCCATGCTAGCAGTGCGATTAGCACGAAACGACAACCGGCACAAATTATCTCGTTTACCATCCTCACACGATCCTCAACTATTCACCAAGTCCAACCACCGATCTTCCAAATCTGTCGCGGACGTGTTGACACTGTACGGGTGTATAATGTACTCTTGTCTAGCAGTCACGGTGCCCGACACTTCATTGTAGGCTCGCTGCTACGTCCTTTATAGCGAATTGCCGGCCGTCAGCGAAATTTTGCTGACGATTTTTTAACGAACCATCCCGCAATCGACTTAGCCCATAACTTCCGGCATGAAAATCCCCGGTCGAAACCAACCCTCCCACCAACAGCTACCCGACAAAGGAAACCCTACGATGCTCCTCGATTCGCTCACGACCCGGCAACGCGAGGTGTTTGAACTCATCCGCGACAAGATCACTAACCGGGGTTACGGCCCGACAGTTCGCGAAATCGGCCAGCATTTCTCGATCAACTCCCCCAACGGTGTGATGTGCCACCTCAAGGCACTTGAGAAGAAGGGACTTATCACTCGCGAGCCGAACATGTCGCGGGCGATTCAACTCACCACCGAAGCTGAGGAAGAGAAGGGAATGCCGCTCGTGGGATTGATTGCCGCCGGAAACCTGTCTGAAGCGATTCAGCAGAGCGAGCGTTTCGACTTTGAGGAGTGGTTCCCCGCCAAACGAAACAATTTTGCGCTCCGGGTGAAAGGGGACTCGATGATCGAAGCGGCCATCGCCGACGGCGACGTCGTGATTTGCCGCCGCACAAAAACGGCTCACAAGGGAGACATTGTCGTTGCGCTGACCGACGAAGGTGAAGCAACGCTTAAATACTGGTTCCCAGAAGCGAGGCGCATCCGCCTACAACCGGCTAACTCGACGATGGAGCCAATCTACTGCCGCGACGTTCAGGTGCTGGGCGTCGTAACCGGAGTCGTGCGACGGGTGTGAGGCGTCGACAGGGCAGCGGGCAGAAAAGTAAGCAATTAGAAATTACATGGCCAATACGTTCGCAGAGCGAACTCAGTTTGCTGCATGCTGCCGTTTGCCCTCCCCATGCTGTTCACGCCGATTCTTTCAACCCGCTCGCTTGATTGAGCTTGTTGTATAACGTCTTGAGACTTATCCCCAGCTCGTCGGCCGCTTTTGGTTTGTTGCCATCGTGGCGGTCGAGGGATTGGTGAATTGCTTCCATCTCGAGGTCGCGAAGGGTCATCACGGCAAGTGTTGTTTTCGCACCGACCGCGAGTTGCCTTCGACTGAAATGTTGAGGTAAACAGTCGGCCGTCAATGGACCACGGTCGCAAAGAATCGTCGCATGCTCGATGACGTTCGCCAGCTCGCGGACATTGCCGGGCCAGACGTGACCTCGCAGCGCGGCAACCGCGTCGGAGGCGATCCGATGGTCGTCGGCCGAACCCTTCGGGCGAAACCTTTTGAGTAGGTGACTGGCGAGTTGCTCGATGTCGTCGAGCCGTTCGCGGAGTGGCGGGATTTGAATCTCGAACGTATTAATGCGATACATCAAGTCTTCGCGGAACCCGTCTCCGGCTACCATCTCTTCGAGATTGCGGTGTGTCGCGCAGACAACGCGGACGTTCACTTGAACCGTTTTGTTCTCGCCCACCCGGCGAATCTCGCGGCTCTCGAGCACTCGCAACAGTTTGGCTTGCATCGCTTTGGGAAGCTCGCCAATTTCATCGAGAAAAATCGTCCCTCCACTGGCGACTTCGAACAGACCAATGCGGTGTTCGTCGGCCCCGGTGAACGATCCCTTGGCATGACCAAACAATTCGCTCTCGATGAGCGACTCGGGAAGCGCGCCACAATTGATTGCGACGAACGGTTTTTCGGCGCGGAGGCTCCGTTCGTGAACGCTCCGGGCGACAAGTTCCTTACCGGTGCCCGTCTCGCCGAGAATCAGCACGGTCGACTCGGTTGGGGCAACTTTGTCGATGAGCGTTTGCACGTGCTGCATCGACGGAGTTGCTCCCACCAAACTTGGTGAACCTTCGACGCTGGCGAGTCGGCGAGTCAAGGCGTTGCACTTCTTCGTCAGCTCGCGCTTTTCTTGAACGCGTCGCAGCAACGCTTCGATCTCGACCAGCTTGCAAGGCTTGGTCAAATAGTCGAACGCCCCGTGCCGCAGCGCGGCGATAGCCGTGTCGGTGCTACTTTTGCCGGTGAGCACAATCGCTTCGGTATCGGGCGAAAACTCTTTGGCCCGGGCAATCACATCGATGCCCGACATGCCGGGCATGTCGAGGTCGACGAGAATGCAGTCGAAGTTTTCTTTCTCGAGCGCGGCCGCAGCGGTGATGCCGTCGGGACAGACGGTCACCCGATGTCCCATTCGCGGCAATTCGAGCTTCATCAGTTCTTGCAGGCTACGCTCGTCGTCGGCGAACAGCATCGCCATGCCTTCGCTCTTCGTTGGTGACTTCGTGGACATGTTATTTTCTTACTTTCTAGCGGGGCATTCCATGCGAAACTCTTAAGCGGCACGCCGACCAATGGCGGCAACTCGGGGGGGTAATTCGACGATGAACTTCGATCCCTTCCCTTCGCCTTCGCTCACGGCGACTAATTTGCCACCATGTTCTTCGACGATGCGGAAGGAGATTGACAAGCCGAGGCCTGTCCCTTGGCCATCGCGGCGGCGGGTGAAAAAGGGCTCGAAAAGATGCTCGATCACTTCATCGTTGAGTCCGCAACCATTGTCTGTGACTTCGATCTTGGCGACGCCGTTATCCTTAAAAACGCGAACCTCGACGACGCCATTCTCTTCGAGGCTATCGAGTCCGTTGGTAATCAGATTTAGCACGACCTGCTTAATCTCTTGAGCATTCACCTCGGCGACGACCGGTTCGCCGGCGACCAGTTCGAGCCGCCGACCGTTATAGCGGCCCAGATGCTGGACCATTTCAATCACGGTGGCAACAAGCTCGCGTAGCTCTGACGGATGACGCTGGGAATCTCCCATTCGCGAGAAGTCGAGCAATTTCTCGGTGATCTGTTTACAGCGAAACGCTTCACGTTGAATCATTTCGAGATAGCTGGCGACGATTTCCCAATCGGGGTTATTCTGCCGCTCGCTTTCGACCAGTTCCTTGAGTCGCCCTTCAAGCGATTCGCTACAGAGTGCGATCGAGTGGAGTGGGTTGTTGATTTCGTGGGCGACGCCGGCCGCCAAGAAACCAACGCTCGCCAGTTGCTCGCTACGAACCACTTCGCGGGTTCGCTCGCGCACTTGCCGATCGAGGTCGTCGCGAATGTCGCGAAACCGTGTCGTCATGTCGTTCATTGCGCACGCGAGTTCGCCAATTTCGTCGTTGGCAATCGAACTGATGCGGTGGTCGAACTTACCTCCAGCGATGATTCGCGATTCGCGAACCAGTTGATCGAGCGGTCGCGAAACCGTGCGGCGGAAAAACTGAATGCCCCAGATCAAGAGCGAAACGCTACTGAAACACGTGACACAGGCGAGCGTGATCGCCACGCGGTAGCGGTCGGCCACGTCACCCGAAACTTGATTGAGCCGTCGATGTAGGTGACTGGGCAGGTCAGAGACCAACTCGCGGAGCGTGTCGATTTCGTCTTCGAGGCTAGCCGGGTCGTCAGTCCACCAGTTTTCGTAGTGCTGATTGGCATCGATACGGGCGACGATGCGGTCGATCGTGTCGAGCGTCTTTCGTTCGGCCGCGTCGTTGCTGAAGTTAGTATCGAGATGCTGAGAACTGGCTTCTAGCCGCTGACGGTAGCGTTCGAGTGTGACGCGAAAATGGTCCCACTCGGCCTTGTAGTGCTGTCGCATGTCGCGAAGCGACCACGTCGCCGTGTTGTCATCGATACTCGCTGGCACCACGAGCGAGGGGATTTGCAGTCCGTTGTCTTGCACCACCGCATGACGCTCGCGCGCCTGGGCAATAATCACCCGCAGGTTCCCCACGTGTTGGCTCAATTGATCGGCGACGGGAAGCTCGGCCGAACGGGCCGCGAGACTTTTCACCAACCCACGATAAGCATAGAGCCCATACATGGCGGCCGCGAACAACAGCACGACACTGAAAGCCATCGCTCCCAGGCCAATCCGCAGCTTCAGGCGTATCGAAAGTTGACGAATCAACGGCGACCTCCTGTCGCTTGCTGCGCGCTTTGTGATGCGCAGGCCTACGGCGCCGGCGCGGGGCGGGAGTGTAGCAGCAGGGGGCCAATCTCGGCAAGACCGACGAGTGATAGCGACGCGACTAATCGCAGAACGGGTCGCAGGCCCGTTTCTTGACTTCCTCTCGCGCCGACGGGCCAGGGACCCGTCCTTTAACGGCTAATGCCGTTTCAAACCTGATTTGGCGGGTGGCACTGTTGGCTTGCCAGCAATGCGGAGCAGGTACAAGGTGCCCACTGCCGGACGAGCCGAACAGTGGCACCCAACTGTTAAATCAGCATTGAACGGCCACTAGTATCGCACAACTCGCCGCATGAACCACAGCCCAGCAAGCGCCAGCACGCCGTTGCCGAACCACACGAACACCGGCGGCAGGTTGCCATCTTTGGCTTGGTCGAGGCTGAACATCATCAGCGGATAGTAGGCGATTAAGATCGGCAAAAAGCAGATGAAGAAGCTCGCAAGAAACTCTCCCTTACGGGCAATTACAGCGACCGGAATGCCGACCATCACAAAAGCCAAGCAGCTAAAACCATTTGCCCACCGACGATGAGGTTCGGTGCGGAATCGCTGGAGCTTGAAGTCGGCATCGCCAATCGCAATTTGCCCGGGTAGCCAAGCGTCGTGCCCCAGTTGCTGAAGGTCGCCGGTGAGCATCGCGTAGGCCGCCTGCGTCGTCATTTCTTGTTCGACGCGGTCTTTGAGATTAAGTTGCTCGGTCTCGGCCGGTCCAATTTCTGAAAGCGCATAATTCGACGGGCTCCGCGCTTGACCGACATGCGTCAGCTCTTCAAGTGGCAACACATGTTCGTACAGCCCCGGCTCAATAAAGTTGACTTGGCCGCTCACCAGCACGTTGAAGAATCGTATAACAAGCTGCGACTCTCGGGGACGCGATTCGAGTTCGGCCCAGTCGGCCGTGATGTTCCACGGCTCGTCGTCGTCGCCCGATTGCCACACCACGGTCGGTTGGACGAGCCGCTTGCCATCGACGCGCCGGACGTTAATTCGCAGTTTGCCATCGCTATAAGTTCCGTGAGTTTTTAGGCGGTTAATGGCGACCGACTCGATGCTTTCGAGCAACACTTGCTGCTGGCCAAGCCGACCCCAACTCACGGCAATGTCGTTTAGTAACACGGCCCCGAAACTCACCAGCGTGGCGAGTACCAGACTGGGCCAAGTCAGTGCCCAAGGCGAAATGCCCATCGCTTTGGCGGCAACCATCTCGTTGTTGGCCGCCAACCGTCCGTAGACGCTGGTTGTTGCTAGCAACATGGTTCCCGGCACGGCGAACTGCAGCGCTTGCGGCAATAAGTAAGGTACCATCCGCACCAACGGACCAAGCCCGAGCCCATTCTCGACCGCCTCGCGGCCCAAGAGGCCAACGAAAATCATGGCCGTCATCCCGCTTAATGTAAGCAGAAAGATGCCTAAAAGTTCAGACAGTACATAGCGAGTGAGAATCCGCACGGCGGGATAGTCGCGAGTCGCCCGCTGGGGGTCAAGAGCTTTTCGAAAAAGTCGAGACTCAAGACTCGAGAGGCCTTCGGGTTGCAAATTGTGAGCGGAATGGCGCTCAAACCTAAAATCAACATAATAAAAAGCACTAGCGGAACTAAGCGACTCGGCTTCGACCGCAAACGGTTCGCCCGCTAGGTTGTGAAATACGACATCCGGCCAAGCCTCGCAGCGACAAGCTAAGCAAGATTGGCGCGAAATGCTTTTCGTTCGCGTTCCCAGCGGTTGATCGCTTCGAAAGCCGTGATGGTGTCGCAATTATTCCATTGGCTGATCGCGGAACGCTATCGACTGGCCTTTCCCCTCCGCTGGCGGTTTGGCATACTCGCCCGCCCGTTCGATGCGTCTCACATCGTATTTTCACCCCAAGCTATTGGCAATGACGGCAGGCTCAATGATCGGTGTGCTGACAGCGCTTGTGCTGCTCGGTGGGCGGTGGGATCTGAGCCGTATTGCTGGGAGCGAGGTCGAAGAGGGGAACATGTTGCTGCAGCCGCGGCTGTGGCTGGTTATCGCTCTGCTGTTGCTGGTCGTCGTGCAAGCGATTCGTCCGGGAAAGCTGGCGAGGGTGCGACTTGCCGGGAGCGACCTCTGGCTGCTGGCACTCTTTTCGCTGTTGCTGGTGTCGCTCAATTGGGCACCCGATCAGCCCGAGACGTACACGAAGGGACTCGAAGTCGCACTAGAGGCGACCGCTATTCTGTTGCTCGTCGTCAGTCGTTCGATCTTCGAGCGCTCGCGAGTTGAAACTGCGTTTTGGACGACATTGCTGGTAACTGGGTTGCTACTTGCATTTTTTGCGATCACGTCGAACACCGGCGACCGAATCGGCGCGCTCGGCGGCGGGCCAATAACCTTCGGTCGCAACATGGGCCTGATGGGGCTGGCCGCGTGGAGACTCGCCGAAGTTCGCAACGGTGTTTACCGCTGGTGGGCCGGCGGCGTGATGGTGCTGGCACTGCTATTGATCTTGATGAGCGGCTCGCGTGGTGCGCTGCTTTCGTTTTGTCTCGGGTGTTTACTGTTGCTTTTTCTATCGAGGCTGCCGGTGTGGCAAAAAGCGACCGCCATCGTTTCGCTCGCAAGCCTGCTGGGGGTCGTGCTGACCACTACCAACCTTGGGCACAAAGCGACCGAAGTGTTCGACCGACGCATTGTCGAGGTAACGTTTCATCGTCAGGACGTCTCGGGACGCGACGACCTGTGGTGCACGGCAGAACAGCTCGCAATAGAGAAGCCGTGGTTTGGCTGGGGGCTCAACGGCTTCGCAGCCAACAGTTGGCACTATCCGCACAATCTCATTTTGGAAGTGTTGGTCGAGACAGGGGGTATTGGTCTCACACTGCTTGCGCTTGCGTCGGCGAGTTTTAGCTGGCGGTTTTGGACCTATCGCCGGCAGATGCCGGCCGCCACCGCTGCCGCCGTGTTGCTGGCGTTTACATCAGCTCAAACAAGTGGCGATCTTTATGACTCGCGGTGTTTCTTTTTACTGCTGGTGATGGCGACGCCGAGCATTGTTGTGCGCGAAGTAGCGTGTCGACGACCCGTTCTTATCGTGCAACCGCTGTCGCCATCGATCGTTGCCGGGAGCTAGCCCGTCGACTTCAAAACGACTGGCGTAAGTTCTCGTTGGCTTGGCGTGGGAATGGCTCGCCAGAGACTCGCGACTGCGGTGATTTGTCCCACCTCGACCAATACGCAGCGCAAATGATCGCAGCGTCGACAGACCTCTCTGCGTTTTCGGCCGTCGATGACATGCGGCGAACGGATCGGGCGACGACGAAGCAGCGCCAAGGCTCACGACCAGTCAAGAGCGATGCAACAAAACATGGTCGGCGAGATACAGAACACGCCCAACCAGCCACACGAAACGAGCGACTTTGCCCGCAACTTTCAACGACGCGCCACACACTTCACCAGTTGTCGCTACTTCGTTTGCTTACTTCCACAAACAACATCCATCAACCAGCGATTGAGATCGCCTAACATGTCGTCGCTCAGTTGGTCGTCGGGATACTGACGCATGGCGACATGGCAGCCGGCCGAGTGCAGCAGTCGCAGGTCGTCGCACGCAGCCAGCTGATTATAGGAATCGCTTTCGCGACCTGAGGTAAGCATAATCGGTAACTTACGAAACTCATTGATCCGCGCAAGCGGGCGATGCCCTGTTGGTAAGGCGCCTGCGAGCGATGCCACAGCGGCAAATCGCAGGGGGTTTCTCATGGCGATTCGCAAGGCCATTGTGCCACCAGGGCCTTGGCCAGCGAGCAGAATTCGGCGTGTGTTAATATTGAAACGGTCAACTACCCGCTCGATGGCATTGCCGACCACGGCTTCGGCCGCTTCGATTGATACGATGTCTTGTCCCCACGAGAAACCAAGTCTCTCCGCGATGGTTCCGCGCGGCGCGACGGCCACAAAGTTCCGCAGGCTCACATGAGGCATCAATTGTGGTAGGCAATCTTCGTTCAGTTCACAGTCATGTAGCCACACCAGCAGTGGATAGGCATAGCCCGGCTCATAGTGAACCGGCATGAAGCTGGCCAGCGGAAGGTCAGGACAAAAAATACGTGGTTGTGGGGCCGGCAGCGAATCTGACCAATCAAAGTCAGATGCGTCGGCAGTTCCGAGTAGTTTAAGTGGATCGATGGTCGCTATGGTTTCAACGCGATTCATAGATTCTTATTCAGGCGAAGGAGGGATCGTTATGGACGAACGACAGTACAATAGTAGCTCTAAACGTGCGTCAATCGATGGGCGGGGTCGTGATCATCGCCGTCGTTCAACCGCGACGATGCAATACACTGGGCAAGAGGGTGGGAACGAGCGGACAGATAATCGCCGCTTGCACAACGACGCTTGACGAGCCGACGAAAATTGAGTGAGTCCGGCCCGATGGCAGTGAGTGCTAGCAAACACAATGTGATTTCCGTTGCGATGAGCGAGCGAAAAAGAGATTAGCCGACGTGTTATTGAAGTGTCAACGCCGGGTCAATGAAAAAAGTTCTCGTCGCTACCGCAGGTCGAGTGTGAGCGTCACGATTGTGGGTAGTTAACTCGGCTGGTATTCCCAGAATGCCTCCCAGCAACCGGGTTGGCTGAGGTAGAGTGCTCGCAATGCGCAGACTGCATCGGAGCCTGACTTGCCCCACCGCATGCCGCCCC
>JBGSWC010000118.1:0-14059 GCA_041752635.1 Pirellulales bacterium
ACGTGTCGAACCCCGGTTCGACTTCACCAAAAGCAGAGGGAGCGAACGGAATATATGGTGAACCAATGCCTATCGATTGGCCAGGTTGAAAACTGAGCGAGTTAAACAAGTTGAGCTCGCCAACTCGGTTGGCAGCCGAGGAGGTTTCGACCCAACCGGGTTGCTCTGCGTCGGTCAAGCTGCCCCAGGTGGCAGGGTTAAGGACGGATGCACCGGCGGTTAGCAAATAACTATCGAGACTTAGGTTGGCGGAACTATCGTTACGGAGCGAAGCGGTGCCGAGAAACGGATCGATGACGAGTGAAAACTCTTCATCAGCCAGGGCAACGTTGCCGGCAGCGAGTGCCACCGCCATGCTGGCAAACAAAGCTGTTGCGTAGACACGCATGATGGAACTTCCTATATGATCGTGACTTGGTTTGTGGATTGAAGTAGCAACGCAGTTGTCAATGTCAGATTGCGTGGGTTTCAACCGCAGAATCGGGTGAAACCCACGCCCACGCGGAAAAACGCTATTTGCGGTTCCGCAAACCACGCAAACCTAGCCCGCAGGCCAACAAGCAAAGGCCAATTGCCGAGGGCTCCGGAACAGCGGCACCCGCGAGTTGGGCCTCGATGGCGGCAGCACCGCCAGGGTAGTTGGCTTGAAAGAACTTGAAGTCGTCGAGATCGATTTGGCGATCGAAATCGAAGTCGCCAGGAGCTCCAAAAGGAACCACTCCGTCGAGATGCGTACCCACTAGATCAGCGAAATCGATGAAGTCATTGATGTTGACGAAGCCGTCCTTATTGATGTCGAGTTGACCGGCGCTGCCATCGTCGAAAATCACGATGAGGGCGGGACGGAACTGCTCGGGAGTCAAGAATTCTCGGAAGGAGCTAGGAATGTCGTTCGGGACGACAGCGAGGTCGGAGCTAAGGAAGTCAAACCCGTCTCCCGTATCGTTGGTGATGGCCAAACCATAGTTTGGCGCGGCCGGTTGTGTTCCGGGCATGGCGGGGTTCGTGTCAGCCAACCAGAGTCGAGCCATTTCGGTAATATCGAACGACCAGGTTGCAACCGCCACCGCACGCTGAAGATCGGCTTCGGTACCATCCCAAGCTTGCTCGAATACGTTTTCGGAGTCACGATTAGTGCGATAGACTTCGCTTGCGAGAACAGGTCCGCTACCAGGCTGCAGCTCGACGACTTCGCCGTTGGTAAAGCGCTTGGGACTATTCTGGAAGGCGTCTGTTACGTTCGCTACCGAGCCATCGGGGTTGAAGATAGGCTTCGCCGACTCGATTGTTCCGAACATCGGGTCGCTGTTAATCGGGTCGGGGCCTTCAAGAATCCCTTCGTTGTTCGGAATCAAGTCGCCACCTAGACCAGCCCAGGTGCTGTTTTCACCCCAAGGCGATCCTGTAGTTGTATCGGTCCTCAAGACGCGATTGAAGTTGATGTTGGCGTTTTCTTGCGACGGGCTCGACTTCCAAAATTGGAATTCGACGCGAATGATTTTGTCGGCAGTCAATCCGTCGGGAATCGGCCCACCTTGGCTCACGAGCAAGTTCTCGAAGCGAATGGCCCCTTGGGTCTGGTTACCCGAGTCGAACTGGTCGACGGAAATGTTCGGGTTTGAACCCTGTGGAGTGGTTGATGCGCCCGAGCGGAATTCAGTGTCGATCGTTCCGTTGTATCCGCCAACGCCATCTTGAAACAGCGCGACTCCCTGACCGTACAGGGGTGTAGAGAAAAGCGCGGCCAAGGTGGCCAGAAACAGTGTTTTTCGCACGACACACTCCTCAAAAAATTGGTGCAGAATCGAAATGAAACAAACCAAAACCGTTTGGTTCGTTACAAAGAACACGTGTAAACTATCCGCGATTTTTTGTTCCGCAAGCATTGCGCACGGCAAATAACCGAAGTTTAACGCGACCTTCACGTAAGCTTAACAAGATGCGGAAGTGGGCAGCAAAAATAGCGAAATTCGCTGTGGCGAATCTTGCCCATTCCCCCAGCGACGACTGGCTTAACTCGACGCAATGGAGAAGGTTGTTCAACTCGGTCAGCTCAAAATTGTCGTCGTGGTACGACAGCAGTGAGCGACGAAAAGGATGTTGGAAGACGATGTTGGAATACCGAGTGATCGGCGATGTCTTGGCAACAGCACACAGCTAATCGAAACTACGCGCGGCCACACTCTCAACGAAGTCAGGGAAACCAACAGGCCCGACATTCATCGACTCGCGTCGACGTGTGCTTGTGCGTTGAATTCTTGTGCGGCGAAGCGTGGCCAACCGCGTGCGAGCTCCGACAGGCGTTGACTCCACCACATGATGAGATTGGCGAGGTGGACATTGCGACTGATTAGCTCGATGGCGCGAATCGTTTCGCTCGTCGCATCGAGCATCGATTCAATCTGTTGGGGAGGCTGCCCGGTGGCGATGGCTTGCCGCACTAAATCGCGGACGTTGTCGATGCAGAGTTCGAAAAGCGTGACGAGGAACTGACGACGTTCGGTGGCATCTTTTCCGGCTGCGTCGGTTGATTGTTGCACTAGCGTCGCGATAGCCACGGCGTCGGGTGTCGTCGCCAGCAATTGACGCATGACTCCATCGCATATTTCCCACAGCGACGAATCGAGCAATTGATGAGCGCGGTCGAGACTCCCCCCTGCGCCCGCGACTGCCGAGGGAATTTGGCCGCGGTCGATTTCGTTGTCGGTGTCGCTGCTCAAGCTGCCGATCACGCGCGTCAATACATCGTCGGCGAGCGGCTTGAAGCGGACAATCTGGCAACGAGAACGGATGGTTGGCAACTGTCGCGACTCGCTGATAGAAAGCAAAACGATCATCGACCTGGACGGTGGCTCTTCCAGTGTCTTGAGCAGGCAGTTTGCGCTTTCGCTATTCAGTGTGTCGGCCTGGTCGATGATCGCGACCCGCCGCGCGGCAGCGTAGGGCCGCATCGCGATGTCGTGACAAAGGCCCTCGCGATGACGATTTTTTTCGTCACCGATAAACTGCCTTAGCGCAAGAGCGCTCTTATCGGGAGGAGGCTCGATTTCGATGAGGTCGGGATGGTTGCTCTGCTTTGCCAGTTCACACGAAGGACATTCGCCACACGGACTGAGCGGAGCAGGCGGACGGATGCACATGAGGCTGATTGCTAGCTCGAGAGCGAACATCCGCTTACCGATGCCGCTCGGTCCGGTGAACAAGTAGGTGCTAGCGAGCCGCCCGTTGCGGACGGCTCTGCGGAAGCGGTCGACGATGTCGTCGTGTCCTTCGATGCCTCGCCACATGAGCTGTTTCGACCTGATGATGTAGTTGCGAAATTGACTGCTCCCACCGTTATACTGTGGGCAGCGCAATTTTCGTACTCGCCCACCGTTTGTTCGATAAAGCTATGTCGACCACTGCCACGATTCGGACGGCTTGCCCAAACTGTCGCGAGGTTTTTGTGGTGGCTGCCAGCGTGGTCGGCCGGAGCGGCAAGTGCCGTGGTTGTGGCGAGCGGTTTTACGTCTATGACCTCGATGCACCGCCAATTAAACCGGTGCCGCTGTTGGCGAATCGCGAATACGCTGGGGTTGGCTGCCAAGTGTGTGGCACGCGGATGTACGGTCGACTTACCGACGTTGGACGTCGGCTCAAGTGTCCCGACTGTGGTAACTGCACGGTGCTGCCGCCGATCAAGGCCAAACGCCCGCCGAAACCAATTCAATCGGTCGACGCCTACGACTTGGAGTCCGACGGTTATTCGACAACATCGGGGGCGAAGTTTGTCGCCGATGGATTCACATTTCATTGCGCATTGTGCGGTTCGTTGTTGGCTGGTTCGCTGGCTTCGGTCGGCAGCGAAGTCGAATGTCATGATTGCGGCAAAAAGAATCGAGTGCCTCCGCCCAGCGACCGCCCATTGGTCAGGCTCGTTAGCGACGGTGATGAATATGAACTCGAAGCAGTGTCGACCGAAACGAGCAGCTTGCAATCGTCGCTCTATGCCGACTACCAGACAATCGACGAAGCCGAGAAGGCACGACGAATCGCCCGCGTTGCGACCGATCGTCGTTCACGGCCGACGCCTCCCCCTTGGCCGACGGCCCAAGGTGTGTTCAAGATCGTGCGATCGACTGGGTTTTGGTCGCGGGTGTGGGCGATCTCGGCTTTTCTAGTCGTTGCGTGGGTGGTTGGCGTATGGTCGATTGGCGCGATGATGCAGGCGACGATCGGTTTTGGTGCGATGTCGGCAATTGCCGGCATGTGTTTTTTGGCCCTTGCAGGGATGGTCGCCTTCGGAGCGTGCATGTACTTGGCGGCGATGGGTATTGCCATCGTCACCGAGAGCTCCGAGGGGAACGACACAGTCGACGAATGGCCCGTCTCGAATCCGATGGAGTGGTTTGGCGAGTCGCTGTACCTGTTAGTTGCCGTGAGCGTATCGGGATTGCCCGGCTGGATCATTGCCCAGGGAGTTGATCCGATGTTGCGACTCCCGATCATCGCCGCCAGCACTTGGTTGTTAACTCCGCTGGTGCTGCTATCACAACTCGAAGCGTCGATGCCTTTTGCACTTTTCATACCGACCGTCTATGCCCGAGCAGCGGCGACACTTCCGCATTGGCTTGTGTTCTATGTGTGTGCTGGTGGATGCTATGCGATTGCGATCGCTGCCGGAATTGGGCTTGGCATATTACATCCCATGGCGGCGACTCTTGTCACCCCTGCGCTTGTCGTCGCTGCGCTCGTTTACTTTCGCGGCATTGGCCGGCTGGCATGGGTGATGAGGCACGAAGCAGATTAGCCATTGAAATGCCGGTAATCGATGCAGAGAACAGTGCGATTCATCCGATGATGGAAGAAGGATCGACTCGTCGTTGTACCACATCACTGCACCACGTCACTGTACAGCCGCCGCGCGACAAATGTGGGTTCCTCGCCAATCTGCCGAAGATGCGACCGGCAAGTTTCGGTCGCGCCGCCGACCCGGCCTCGCACCCGAAAAACGGACCGAGCACCGCGGCTACACGTTCAGTGTGACGTCGTTTGTTAGCAGTAGCGGAGTTTTGCGAACTCGTTACAACGTCGCCGTTTACGACGACCTTGGCTGTCGGCGTGTCTACCTGCAAGGTCACGCTTCGATGGGGCTGGCCGTGGCGGCCGCGCGAGATTGGATCGACCAATTACTCGCAAGTGGCAAGCGCTAGCAGTGCTCACACGGTTTGACAACTGAGCACGTCGCGGATTGTCTTGCGGAGTTCTCGTTGCTTAATGGGCATGTTGACTGTCGCGCGGTGGGGGCCGACGGTCGCTTCGGTGTGCCAATCGCGGTGCCGTTCGTCGAGCAACAACACCGCCGGAATCTGCTGAGTGATCTTATCAGCCGCCAGTTGGTTAAACACCTCGAGCGCGGCGCGGCCCGAGTGGGCCGAGGTGAAGAGCACCACTTCGGCTGTCGCGGGGTCCGCCACAAAGCGATCGCGGGCCCGCTGGGGGTCGCTGGTGACGAGCACTCGGTAGCCGTGTTTCTTGAACAGGTTGCGCAGCAGATCTTGCATTTTGACATTCGATTCGACAATCATCAGCCGTCTCGGTTCGCCCTTGTCATCGAGACCTTCTTCGCTGGCGAGCGAGGTCTGAGCGGTGGCAGCCTCAGTCGATCCGGCTGCGAGCCGCTTCTCAAGGATTTTGAGTTCGGCCAGCATCTCGGCCGCGGTTTGGTATCGTCGCTCGGGATCGATTTCCATCGCTTTGTTGATGACCTTGGCCACATTGGGGGGCGTGTCGGGGGCGACCTTCATGATCGGCACAATGTCGGTAAACGTGCTGCGGTTGAACTTGTTCATCCGATCGCGGCCTTCGGGCAACGGGTTTTTGCCCGCGATCATCTGATAGAACATGCAGCCAGCAAAATAAATATCGCTGCGGGTGTCATCTTTTTTTACCCCGGTCGCGCGCTCCAGCGCCGTATATTCGATTGTCCGCTTGTTCGTGGCTTCGCCGGGGGCGTCGCTTTCGAGGGCCGCGAGTCCAAAGTCGACGAGCTTGGCGACACCATCGCTCGAGACGAGCACGTTCGACATCTTCAAGTCGCGGTGGGTGATTCCCTGGGCCGACGCATAGGTGAGCCCTGCCATGATGCCCTCCATAAAATGCGTTGACTCGACAGGCGTAAATCGCCCGCGAACCCGAAAGAAATCGCGCAAATTTCTTCCCTCGATGAAGTCCATCACGATGTAGTGGAGCATTCGCTTCGACACTACTTCGTGGATCGGCACGATGTTAGGGTGCTTGAGCGGCAACCCTAGTTCGCCTTCGCGGCGAAACGCCTCGACCGACTCTGGCTCCGCCGCCTTACGATTGCGGAGCACTTTGAGTGCGTAGACGTTTCCGGTCTTCGTGTCGACGGCCCGATAGACGCGGGCAAAAGTTCCCGCCCCGACACCATAGAGAACCTTGTAGTTGCCGTAGAAATAACCACCCCTCATGCCGCTCATGAGTCGTTCGAGCTGGAAGTTTGTGACCAGTCCCGATCGCAGTAGTAGCTGCTGGTATTCTTCGAGCGAGGCGGTGCCCGCGCCTTGCTCGCTGCGAACCTGCTGAAGTTGGCGTTCGTCGAGGATGCCGACGTCAATTGCCGCTTGCGTCAATTCTTCGGCAGTCGTGATGGTGCTCATGCGGTTGCGTCTCGAACTTTATCCATCGTTTGCTGCGAAGCGCTTCCGCAAATTCTGATTCGTCGACTTTATACAAAACAGATTGAGTCGCGTGAGGATCAAATTGGCGACCCGATTGCTATTTTCAATCGGCTAATTGTTTGGCCTGCTTCTTCACGTCGGAAACTCACAGGCTAGTTTTCGAATTCGCTGAGCTGGTCGCGATATTCGTCTCGCTCGCGACGAGTCGCTTCGAGATCGAACATCAAATACTTCATATCGAGTCGCAGTTGACCGAGTGCGTCTTGAACCAGTGTCAGTATGCGTCGGCGACGCTTGGTGCTCTCGAGGACTCGCGATAGCACCGGCTCAATCGCGGCTCGATGGGGCTCTGGCAACTGATTGATAGCAGCGGCCAACTCGCGGACGTCAACTGGCAAATCGGCGACGGAGCTGTTTTCTGTAGAGTCGGTGCTTGTATTTGGTTGCGTATAAGGCATCGAACAGGTTCCTGCGTGGGGGAGAGAAGATGCCATGCGGTGATTGCACGCCTCGCGCCAAACCATGCCGCTAGCTTCTTTCGCTCACCACAACCCATTCTAAGCCAACGACTTAGGAAAAATCAACGGTTTGGTAGCACATTGTTGCCAGTCTAAGCTTTTGTTGCTTCGACGCATCACTTGACCTGGGCTCGACGCGTTTTGACTGCTAAAAGACCTGCATTTGACGCTGCGTTAGCAGGTTCCGACGTCGGCGTCGCCGTGTTGCCAATTCGCCACAAAGCGACATGCGAACTCCAATCCTTATTCGCCCTGTTCTCGCCTTAACCGCCCTGCTCGTGCAGTGGTGCTGTGCCGTGAGTGTCGGTCGTGGCGACTTCCGTGAAGACTTTGCCGCTCCGAGCCCTGCATGGCAGGTCGAAGCGGGGCCGAGTGTTCAGCTCATCGACCGCCGTCGACTTTCCGAAGGGACCGACAAGTCGCTGCGTTTCGAGCAAATTCGCGTTGTCGCAGCGTCTGGCTATTCGGCACCGCTTGCCTACGGGGTCGAAGCGATTCCGATTATCGACGAAACGGGCTGCGAATGCCGCATTAGGTGCAACCAGCCGGGTGTGCAGTTGGGTTTGCGTATCGAATTCCCGCGCAGCAAGAATGCGGCGACTGGCCGAACGGTGTCGACCATCGTTCATGGTTCGCGTTACACCGAAGTGGGCCGCTGGCAGACTCTCACGGTCAAAGAGATACCGCTGTTAGCCGAGCGTAACGCACGCATGATGCGAACTGTGCCGGGTCAACAGGTTGACACCCGCGAAGCCTTTGTGAGCCATGTGGTGTTGCTGGCACCCGGCGGTCCTGGGGCGACAGTTGTCGACGTATGCGAGCTAAACCTGGCGGGAGTCGGGCCTTCGGCCATGACTTCGGTGTTGGTTGACGCGGCTGGTTCACAGTCTGGTCCGCAGCTTATCGCGGCCCGCGCGGCAGCCTTGCGAAAGCCACTGCCGCCGATTGAAATTCGTATCGAGGCGCAGACAGTGCAGGCCGAGGGCAAGCCTTTTTTGCCAAGGTTACTCGAATATCACGGTGAGTCTTTGGAATTGGTGCGAGAGTTGGGTTTCAATGGAATTTGGCTCGCTGTTCCGCCGACGGAAGCCCTGGTCGTATCGGCTGATTCTCTTAGCTTGTGGATCATTGCACCGCCGCCAGAGGACATGAGTGTTGTAACGGCCGACTCAGCTTGGCGGACAGTGCTTTGTTGGCAATGTGGCGACCGGCTTACTTCCGGCGATCTCGACATCACAAATTCGATTTCTGACACGATTCGGCATCGCGACCAGAATCTCCGCCGGCCATTGTCGGCGAGTCTCGCCGAATCTTGTCGGGCCTACGATCGCTACGCTGACGTTATTTCGCTGTCTTGCCGTAGCAACCAGCCAGGCAGCCGGCCGCTCGACGTCGGACGACTCGTTGGCCGCGCGCGTCGAGAACTGGGGGCTGGTTGTGTGGTCTTGGCAGAGATCGAGCTTGACCGACCCGCTAGTTTGGCCACGCAACTCGCCGCATTCGACGTCACCAATAAAGGTGTCGATAAAGGGGGCAGCAAAGGCTGGATCGAACCGGCGATCGTGCGCGACAATGTGATCGAGTCGATTGCCGCCGGCGCGCGGGGTTACGTGATGCGTACTTCACGATCGATCGCTGGCGAACAGTTGGAGGCTCGTCGATTGCGGTTACACTTGGCCGAGGTAAATGGCCAAGTGGCGCGTAGCGAAGCTTGGCTCGCACGCGGCGGCGCAATAACTTCGCTTACCGATAGCAAACGGCGATTCACGGCCCACATGTGGCAACTCGACCGCACCCGGTTGTGTGTGCCGGTTGCTCGCGACGAGTGGCCGCGCGGCGATGGTGTGACTGTTGAGCCCGTCAGTTTTGTTGCGCCGGGAGTGCCCATCACGTCGGCCGGTTACCGGCTTGCCCTCAGCGAGTTGCTTCCTGTCCCCCTCGAACGACAGGCCGGCGGCGCCGCGTTCAAAATCGATCCGCGATGGCAAAACGACCTGCTGTTGCTCACCGACGATGCGCGAGCGGCCCAGGCTATTCGCAATGATGTTCGCAAAGCAGCGCCCGCTGCTGTGAGGTTGCGGCGCGATCGATTGCAGGCCGATTTGGCCGCGCTGAGCGCATTGCATGACGCGATGCCACGTCATCGCCAATCGGTCGCCACGGCTGATCTGCTGCCCCTTGCCGAGGACTTGCTCACGCAAATCAATTTGGCCGCAACGGCCGGTGACCTGAGTCGGGCGACCGGCATGTGTGACGAGCTTGGGTTGCGACTCGATCAGGCGTTTGCCGTGATGAAGCGACAGGTCGTTGCGACGGTCGAGAACGAGAGCATACCGACTGCTTATGTTTCGACGGCCTGGCCGATGCATATCGAACTGACTGACATCATGCCGCAACTGCCGCGGGGGGCCAATTTATTGGCCGGCGGCAATTTTGAGCAGCTTCACGAGCTACAGCGATTCGGCTGGCGACACACTCAGCGTGCCGACTCACATCAAGAATCGGCCGTTTCGCTGACCAGCGATTCACCCCACACCGGCGCGGCCGCGCTGCGGTTGGCAACTCGACCGCGCGGGGGTAATTTCGACGAAGGTCCTTCGGTATGGATCGAATCGCCACCGCTGAAGATCTCGCCAGGCGATCTGGTCGAAATCACCGGCTGGGCCCGTGTCGCACCCAATAGCGGAACGGCCGCGACACTCGAAGTTTTCGACACGCTCGGCACCGTCGACCTGGCTGTTACAATCAAAGGCACCGGTACTTGGCAGCCGTTTCGGCTGATTCGCAAGTCCGACGACGAGCATCGGCTTCAACTGACATTTGCCCTCTCGGGCAGTGGTATCGCTGATATCGATGCTGTGATGATTCAGAATATCTTGCCGCGACCCGCCGAACTGGCAAAACAGCCAGCGACCCGCTAGGCAAAGTACCGTACGGCATTCTCAAAGATTGCCTTGCCGTGCGGTTCGCGAGGCGATTGGGCGGTCCAATTTGGGTGATGTTCGGCCGCCACGTATCGCTCGGGATGGGGCATCAAGCCGAGCACCCTTCCGGTCGTGTCGGTGACGCCAGCGACGTGGCCCGCCGCGCCGTTGGGATTCGCTGGATAAGACACATTGCTCGAGTCGCCGTCGGCTGTGCAATAGCGAAGCACGATTTGCCCTCGCTTGGCGAGCGCGTCGAAGGCAGCCTGGTCGCGGACCAAGAACTTGCCCTCGGCGTGGGCAATCGGTAATTCCATGCGGTCGGTTCCTTGCAAGAAAACAGACTCGCCTGGCGACGCTACTACGTGAACCCAGCGAGCTTCGTATTTGCCCGAATCGTTCCACGAGAGTGTCGCCATTGGCCCCACTTCGTCGTCGATGTCGAGCAGTCCCGTCTTCGCAAGAATTTGGAAACCGTTGCAGATGCCGAGGATAAGTTTGCCTGCTTGCTTGAACTCGCCGCACGCATCGGCAAGTCTTAAGCGGATTTGATTGCCCAGAATTCGACCGGCGGCAATGTCGTCGCCAAAGCTGAAACCACCGGGAAAGCAAAGAATCTGACTCCCATCCAGCAAAGCCGGCAATTCGAGCAACCGGTTGACGTGCACGACTTCGGTGATGGCACCTGCCGACTGAAAAGCGAACGCAGTTTCTTGATCGCAATTGGTGCCGGGAGCACGAACCAATAATACGCGGGGCGAAGCCATGATCGATTTCCATCAGTGAGTTAGTTGAACGTGACTACCACGCCAGTGGCGATTGCCAGGCTTGTTTAAGTTGGTCGTTTGGCAAGTCAATGACTGTCGAATCATTGTCGCGAATGACAACGCGAGCGGTCGACGTGACATCGCCGATTTTCGCAAACTCACAACCGGCAAGGATTTCTTCGAATTGAGTCGCATGGTCGTTGGCCACCTCGCACACAAAACGCGAGTTCGATTCACTGAACAACCGAGTCACAGCGTCGAGGTGTACCGTGGCAGTCGGCACACTCTCAAGTTGGCAATCAATACCAAGCCCCCCGGCAAACGCCATCTCGGCTAGCGCGACCGCGAGGCCCCCTTCGCTGCAATCGTGGCAAGCGGCAACGCAGCCCGCCTCGATCGCTCGGTGAATCGCTGCAAATGTCGCCGCGGCGGCGGCAGGATCGACTTTCGGAACAGAACCTCCGATCGCATCATTCACCAGTGCGTAGTGCGAACCACCCAGCTCGTCGTGCGTCGCACCGACAACGAACAAGCGATTCCCGCTGGCCTTTAGGTCCATCGTCACTGCTTTTCGCGCGTCGGCCATTTGACCCATCGCGCTGATTAGCAAGGTCGGCGGGATCGCGATCGTTTGTTTCTGACCCTCGGCGTCGGTGTAGCTGAACTCGTTATTGAGGCTGTCTTTACCGCTGATGAAGGGTGCCTCGAATGCCAGCGACAAGTCGTGGCACGCTTGAGCCGCACGCACGAGCGCACCGAATGTCTCGGCCCGTTCGCAGTCACCCCAGCAGAAATTATCGAGCAGTGCAATTCGCGACGGATCGGCACCGACGGCGACGCAGTTGCGAAACGCTTCGTCAATGGCGCTCGCCGCCATGTGGTAGGTGTCGAGATCGCCATAGTGGGGGTTGATTCCACAGCCAATGACCACGGCACGGTTGCTCGTGAGCACTGGCCTCACTACAGCGGCATCGCTGGGTCCGTCGCGATTGACACCGACCAGTGACTTCACGACGCTGCCCCCTTGCACTTCGTGGTCGTATTGACGGATGACCCACTCCTTGCTCGCCACGTTCAGCGAGCCAAGTATCGCCAGCAGCGATTCGGTCAACTGGAGTTTCGGCTTGCCGACGAGTTGCTGGTCAGGTACTGGGTAGTAGTTTGCCTCGCGAACGACCGGCGGGCGACCATCGTGCAGGAAGCTCATATCCAAATCGCCAACCACTTGGTCGTGGAACTTGAGCAGCAGGCGCCCTGTTGGCTCGAAGCGGCCGATGCGAGTTGCTTCGACCCCTTCACTACGACAAAGCTCTTCGAGTTCCGGCCAATTCGACTCCGCCACACTCACAACCATCCGCTCCTGCGCTTCCGAAATCCAAATCTCGGTATAGCTTAATCCTTCGTACTTTAGCGGGGCCTGTTCGAGCCAAACTTCGGCACCGATCTTCTCCCCCATCTCGCCGACGGCGCTGCTGAATCCCCCCGCTCCGCAATCGGTTACGGCGGTAAAAAGCCCCCGATCGCGCGCGACCAGCAACACATCTTGCACTTTCTTTTCTTCAATCGCGTTGCCGATTTGCACAGCACCACCCGAGAGAGTTTCGCTCTCGCTGGTCAGCTCGGCACTGCTAAAAGTCGCCCCGTGAATCCCGTCGCGACCAGTGCGGCCACCGATCGCGACAATCATGTCGCGCGGCTGTGGTTGGCCAAATGCTTTGTCGTGCGGCAGCAATCCCACGCTGCCACAAAACACGAGTGGGTTGCCCAGGTATCGTTCGTCGAAACAGATCGCGCCGTTGACGGTCGGGATTCCCATTCGATTGCCATAGTCGCGAACACCGGCGACGACACCCTGCATCACCAGTCGCGGATGCAGCACACCTTGTGGCAATTCGTTCGCGTGATCGGGCGGCGCAAAACAAAACACGTCGGTATTGCAAATCGGCTTCGCACCCAGACCTGTGCCAAGAATGTCGCGAATGACGCCACCCAGTCCGGTGTTCGCTCCGCCATAGGGTTCAATCGCCGAGGGATGATTGTGGGTTTCGACTTTGAAACAAACATGATGATCGTCGTCAAACTTCACCACGCCTGCGTTATCGACGAATACACTTACGCACCAGTCGTCGTCGCCCCATTGCTGACGCAACTTGCGAGTTGCGGCAAAGATGGTCTCCTTGAGCATGCTTTCTTATTGAATCGTGCCTCTGTCATCGACGTATTTGACTCGCCCACCGAGCGTCTTGTGGCTGCAATGCTCGCTCCACGTTTGCGCCAGTGTTTCGAGTTCGATGTCGGTCGGCGCTCGCCCCATCTCCGCGAAGTATCGCTGCAGCGTCTGCATCTCGGCTAATTGCAAATAGAGCTGGCCAGTGCGGCTGAGTTGCATCAGTTCGCCGTCGTCGAGCCCCGCTAGGTCGATGTGCTTCAAATCGCTCCGCGAGGGTTGTCCAGCCGCCAAGTGATCGACAATGAGCGGGCCAACAATTACTTGCTCGATCGCGTCGTTGGCGAGCAAACTCTCCGCCGCTTGCTTTGCGTCGATTTCGCTAAGTCCGGCGATCCAGTACTTGTGTCCCGTTCGCACCAACGGCGCGGTGTGGCCCAAGTCGGCGATTGCGGCCGATGTGCTCTGAGCAACCGGGTCCATCACTCCCGGTTTCGGCAACACATGCACGGCCACTGCTCCGTGCAAACGACCATGCGGCGGCGCGTGCAACAAGTCGCTCGTCGCGGGTGCCGCCACGAACTCTTCGGCCACTGCGTCGGAGAGCAGTCGCCTAGCGATGTCGTCGACGATTCGTTCGTCGAGCGATTCATGCTCTAGCAAGAACGACCGCGCGCTGGCGACACGAACTTGTTCGCCGTATCCAAACGCGCGGAGCCTCGCGGCCATTTCGGCGCCTGGGCGGTCGACCAAGTTACCTCGCGAGAAGACGTCAATTTCCCACAGCATCGCGTATTTGTTTCCCTTCATTGAGCAAGGTGGTCAGTTGTTCGTCGTCAGCATCGGCAATCGCTGTGCGCATCGCTTGCAATTTTGCTAGCAATACATCGGTAGCGTCGAGGACCGCTGCGCGATTCGTCGCGATAATTTGCCGCCACATTTCAATGTGGCCACTCGCGACGCGAGTGGTGTCGAGCCAACCGCTGGCGGCCAGTGGCAA
>JBGSWC010000119.1:0-17905 GCA_041752635.1 Pirellulales bacterium
GGAGCGAGGAGCTAGGAGCTAGGAGCTAGGAGTTGGGGGGTGTTCGGCGTGGGTATCTGTTGCGATATCGATTGCGGTCAGCGAAAGAAAAGACTGGATAACCTTTCCCTGCTTCGCGCCTGCGCATCGTTGTGTCTAAAATCAACGGATGCAAGACGACACAACGACCCGCAGCCCCCTGCTGATGAACCGCGATGACACTACGCTGATAGTCGTCGACATGCAGCAGCGACTGCTTGATGCAATGTCACTTGGAAACACGGTTGTCTGGAATACGAGCCGTCTATTACGCGGCGCGAGACTACTCGGTGTCGAAATTGTCGTGACTGAACAAGTCCCCGAAAAACTCGGACCAACTTCCGCCGCTCTGGCCGAGTGGGTGCCCAATGCCGAAAGCAAACAACGCTTCAGTTGCCTCGAATGCCACGCGACATTCGACGCGTTGCTCGCCGCAGGTCGCCACCGTGTGCTGCTCTGCGGCATCGAAACGCACGTCTGCGTACAGCAAACGGCGCTCGACTTGCTGTCGGCCGGCTTCTCGGTCTACATCGCCGTCGACTCCGTGGGATCGCGGTTCGATGTCGACAAAGAGTTCGCGCTGAGGCGAATGGAATCGACCGGCGTGACACTCACCACCACCGAAGCGGCCTTGATGGAATGGACAGAAACTGCCGCCGATGAGAAGTTTCGCGAGATTAGCGGGTTGTTAAAAGAAACAGCATCTGTCATTCCCACGCAGGCGGGATTCTAGATAGAAAGCGTCGTGTCTCGGTTCCCGCGCGCGGGAACGACGAATCGCTCATCGTTTATCGTTCATCGCTTCCGCTTTCGCCGTCCGCTGCTCGACCACCAACCGGTCGCGAACATCAATCGCCGCCGGCGTGTAGCTCGTATTCAGCGGTCCATGTTCGGCCACATACTGCGACAGCCGGGCGAGTTTGGTTTCGACCGAGTCTTCTTCGCTCGGTCCCATCGCCGGAGCGGCTCCCCAGCGGATGCGGGTGCCATAGCTGGCGCGAAGTTCATAGACAAAGTACTTTTGTGATCGGCGAATCTCGGGGTACGTCGATGGCACAATGTCGACTAGGTGCAGCCGTTCCCAAACCTCGGCGAGCGCCACCGCCAGCCGGACCGCGCCGACGATCCGCGGGTCGGTCCAAGGTTCACCCACCAATACCTGAGTCTGAGCGTCGGCGATGCGGGGCAGGTAACGCTTTTCGACTTCGCTTAAGTCGCCATCTGGCAATCGGACTGCCGCTGCGTCTACCGGCAACAACTCGGCCACACCGTCTCGGGTGACTTCAATCGCCGCCACCGGGCGACGGTACGTCAGCTTCACTCGCGCGGCAGCCGGTGCGAGTAGCTCGATCTGCTCGACGTTTTCGACCCACGGATGAAGCTCGAACGCGTCGACCAGCCGGCCATGAATCTTCTCGGCATCGGTCAGTATCGAGACATCGCCCAAGAGGTCAGAGTTCCGAAACACTTCGGCCTTCACATCACAACGAACCCACGGCGGCGGAGCGGAAATCTCGATTGCATCGACCGACAGCCGATAGCGAGGCTGCCCCGCAAGCTGCGATTGCAAGTCACTAAAAAATCGCCCACCGACGAGCAGCAAAACCACCAGCACCACCACGCCAAGCATCCAGCGGCCTTGGCCGGCACTCAACTCGCGGAGCCGCGCGAATTTGGCGTTTTTGACCAGAGCAGACTGCTTCTTCGATTTCTTTTGGGCCATGGCCACAACTCATTGGTAGACGCATTAGCCACCTTCGCATGCGGCGGCTTGAGCCTGAACTACCAAATTTCGAGCTGCGGTTCCAGTTCAACTCCGAGCCGTTCGGCGACGCGACTACGGATCAGGTCGATCAGCTTCAGCACGTCGGTGCTGGTGGCCCCTTCGCTAGCAACGATAAAATTGCCGTGCCGTTGGCTCACTTCGGCTCCGCCGACACGGGTGCCCGTGAGGCCCGCCTGTTCGATCAACATGCCAGCACTCATGCCACGGGGGTTTTTAAAGACGCAGCCGGTCCGCTGGTGCGACATCGGCTGAGCCGCTTTTTTGATGATCCACTGCTTTTGCATTCGCTTGGTGAGCTGCTCGGGGTCTTCTTGTTCGAGCTGAAACGTCGCGTCGAGAATCACCAGCTCGTCGAGGCTACTCTGACGATAGGCGAACACCAATTCGCCCCGATCGCGCTCGATGACCTCGCCCCGACGGGTCAGCACATTCGCGCCACTAGCCCATTGGCCAATGTCCCCCCCCCGGCTCCCGGCATTGCCGTGCAGGGCTCCGCCGATGGTTCCCGGTATGCCGACGAGCGGTTCGAGCCCCGCCAGTCCCGCGCGGACAGCCGTGCTGATAACGTTGGCGAGCTGCGCGCCGCCACCAGCCGTAAGTTTGTTTTCGGCGACTGTCACCTGGGTAAAACAGGGAGAATGGAGGCTAATCACGACACCATCGACCCCCTCGTCGCGAACGAGCAGGTTCGACCCGCCACCGAGAATACGGACCGAAGTCCCTTCGTCGTGGCACCGTTTCACCAGCGCCAGCAGTTCGTCGCGTGTGGTCGGTTCGGCGAAGAACTTCGCAGGCCCACCTAGCTCGAACCAAGTTCGCGGTGCCATGGGCACCTGGGTCCGCATAATACTTTCGAATTCACTCAAAGCAGCCATATCGCCTCACTTTACGGAATTTTTCGCGTCCCCTTATCGTGATGCGAAGTGCCCGAATCGTCAATCGCACAGTGAGCGATCAGCGGTCAGCTTTCAGCAATCAGCCAAAAAAACAGCTTCGCTGGCTAGAGTTCCCGCGGACGATCTTCTCTGGCTGATAGCTGAATGCTGAAAGCGACTCCGTATGGTTTTTCGCCGATCACTTATCGCGACCACTGTCCCAGCGCCTCATAACAGGCGACCGCCACGCTGTTCGAGAGATTTAGGCTCCGCACTTCGTCGCGGCAAGGAATCCGCAACTGCCGGTCGCGGGCAGTTGCCAACAGTTTTGGCCCCAGCCCGGTCGACTCGCGGCCGAATACCAGCACATCGCCCTGCTGATAACTTACCTTGTGATGAAACTGCGTGGCATGTTTGGTGAACAGCCACGCCCGCTCTAAGGAAAGTCGCTCACTGAGCGCTTGCCAGTCGTCGACCACTTCCCACTCCAGGTGCTGCCAATAGTCGAGCCCTGCGCGTCGCAGGTGATAGTCGTCGACACGAAACCCCAGCGGCCGCACCAGCCACAGCTTCGCCCCTACTGCCACACACGTCCGCCCCACACTCCCGGTGTTGTAGGGAATCTCGGGCTCAACAAGCACAACGTTTAATAGTGGTTCGTAAGGCATCAGTTTGCTCGATAAGTACGGTTACTGCATTACTAAGGTTCTCACATTATTTTTTTGACGCAAAGGCGCTAAGACGCCAAGAAGCGCAAAGAAATTCGAAGTAACGATAACTGGCTCGCTTTGCGCTTCTTTGCGCCTTCGCGACTTTGCGTCAAAATAGGACGACTGCTGAGACGGTGTAGAACGTTCTCACCCAACCACCATGCTGCTCGCGCGCGAATATCAATAAGAAAGTGCGATACATGACTATCGGATTCGGAATCATCGGCTGCGGCATGATTAGCCGCTTTCACGCGCGGGCTATCGCCGACGTGGCGGGCGCACAACTCATTGGCTGTTGCGATCGCGATCCGGAGCGGGCGACGGCTTTGGCCGCAGAAATCGGTTGCCGAGGCTACGCGACGCTCGACGAGATGCTGGCCGATCCCGAGATCGACGCCGTCACGATCGGCACTCCCAGCGGAGCCCACCTCGAACCGGGCCTCGCCGCCGCGGCTGCCGGCAAACATGTGGTGGTCGAAAAGCCGCTCGAAATCACGCTCGAAAAATGCGACCAGTTGATCGCGGCATGCGACAAAGCGGGTGTCAAACTGGCGACGATTTTCCCGTCACGATTTCACGATTCGTCGAAAAAACTTAAAGCGGCCATCGATGCCGAGCGATTCGGTCGGCTCACCTTGGGCGACGCTTACGTCAAGTGGTATCGCTCCCAGGAATATTACGACAGCGGCGCATGGCGTGGCACCTGGGCACTCGACGGTGGCGGCGCGCTCATGAACCAAGCGGTCCACACGGTCGACCTGCTCACTTGGCTGATGGGCCCGGTCAGCGAAATCCACGCCCGTACCGCGACACTCGCCCACGAGCGAATCGAAGTCGAAGACACGGCCGTCGCCACGCTCGTTTTCGAGAACGGCGCGCTGGGGGTCATCGAAGCCAGCACGGCCGCTTACCCCGGCTACCTGAAGCGCATTGAAATCCACGGCAGCCAAGGAAGCGCCGTGCTCGAAGAAGAAGACCTCAAGAAGTGGGACTTCGCCAAAAGCTCGCAAAGCGACAAGGCGATTCTCGAAGCGATGGCATCGAGCCGCAGCACCGGCGGCGGCGCCGCCGACCCCGCGGCCATCGTCCACCACGGCCACACCGAAATCCTAGCCGACTTCATCGACGCGATCAACAACGACCGCCCCCCCGCCATCGACGGCCCCGAAGGACGACGCTCGGTCGAAATTATCTTGGCAATTTATGAGTCGGCGCGAACGGGCGAATCGGTGAAGTTGCCGTTAGCGATGGATACAAAGTCGGCGTGAATATCTTTCGTTCCGACTTATAACGCCGGCGAGTCACGGCTGCTAGCTCCGGCTGCGCTCCGCTGTAGTTGCCTGTGCCCGTTGGATTCGGCTTAACTGCGACCGGCGGTTCGTGCTGTGTGCCGACAGCTCAATCAAGCGGTTGGGCCTCGGGGAACTTCCACGCGCCGTCTAGGATTGCCGCCCGCGGGCGGTACATGCGGACGACATAGTTCCATCCGGGCATGATGGGAATACAGTTCGGAGCATTCTCGTCGCCACCGAAATGGATCGTTACTGAACCGTCCGCATTCGGCTTGGCCGTCACGTTGTTCACAGTGTAAGCGTTCCGCGCATTCTTCTCGAAGTAGCCCTCTTTGTTGTACACGCTGACCGACCAGAAACCGTCGACTGGCACGTCGTTGACTGTCAGCCGATACACGGTCTTGCCGTCATTCAGCTTTGGCTCAGCGCCCGCATACAGCGCGGCCTGCGGTGGGTTGCCGCCCCACCCGGCGGCCGTGCCGATGAGGTGCTGGACCGGATCGACTTCGCCCCTACGTCCAAACATTCGTGCCGAGTCGATTCCGCCATTCGCGGTTGCCAGGGCCAAGAGCGCATTGCGGACATTTGCCAGCGACTCCTGATCCCAGTTGGGGATCTCGAACTTGCCCGCCCCGTTCTGCTCGACTTTAATCGCGTCTTGGAGCGCGTGAACTGCCTTCATGTCTGCCGGGTCGTTGGGGTTCACGAACGTTCGGATCGCCAGACAGACGTACCGCGTGCCGATGTTCTCCTTAGTAAGTGTGTGTGTCCCCGGTGCATAGAACACGTTGGGGGCATACTGATCTTCGTCGATGACCTGCATCGCCATGTATCGCTGGCCGGCGTCGGGAAGCGTGACGGTGACCGGCCCGGCGTCGAGGTCGAACACCCCAAACGAGTACAGCGTGTCTCGGTTTAGTCGGATCACGTTCTGGTTGTCGATCGGGGCAAGTTCGCGCTCGTGCTTAAACTTGCCGAAGCCACCTTCCTTCACGAAGCGGGCGAAGTACGTATCGGATTCGGCGCGGGTAAAGTTATCGACCGTTACCCGCACTGGTTTCGCGTCGTCGGCCGACACCGTCGCCAGCGAGCCCCCCGCGAAAAGAATTGCCGCAACGCTCAGAAAGGTGATTGCTCGCATGGTGAAGGTCCCTCGCTACGCTTAAATATCTGACAATGTCGGTGGGATTGTATCGCCGAACACCAAAATAACCGAGCCTCGGCAAACAAACAATCATGTCACAAATCTTGTCAGCGGTTTGTCGGGCGGGACAGCCACACTTGCGACGTTCCAGTTGCCCCACGCAAGTCACTATCAGAAAACAAATGGTAGCGAGTCGCTGCGATTTACAACGCGGGCGAAGCGCTGCTGCTCACTTCGGCTGCGCCCCCGCTGAGTTGAGCGTCCCCGTTTCGATTCGTCCGGGAAGTTTTGCGAAGGATTTTCCAAACGTTATTACGTTTCAGTGGGCTTGGTGACAACAACTCCGTAGTGGTAGGGGCAGCAATCGAGGGGATCGAAGCGAATGTCCTGAAAACCCGCTTCTTCCAACCATCCTCGCACTTGTTCTGGCCGAGGGCGAATATTCATTGATGGACCACGCGGCGTGCTGGCATCGTAGTTCCAGTGGATCACGCCTACCTTGCCACCGGGTTTGAGAACTCGCTTCGACTCAAGAAGTAACGATACTGGCTCTTCGATGTGCAGGATGTTGAAGAGCATGGCGTAGGACACGCTTTCATCGGGACGGCCGCAACCGTCCGAGACGAAGTCACACTGCTCGACAATGACGTTGGCGATCCCTGCCGATTTCACCTTGTCGCCGGTCGCTTCGATCATTACCCCGTCGATGTCGAGGGCGTACACGCATCCTGTGACGATTCTTGCCGCTGCCTCGGTGAACAAGCCATACCCACAGCCGAACTCGACAACATCGCCGCACTGCTTATTGCAACCGAGTTTCGACAGGATGCACACTGGATCGAAGAACGAGTTCCATAAGACTTCCTCGGGCATCCCAGTCTGTCGTCCTTTCACAGCACCACTTCCTTGTTGGGATTAATCAGGGGAACAGGCACACTTGCAACGCGCAGGTTGTCCCACGTAAGTCATTGACAAGAAACAAATTGTAGCGAGTCGTTGCGATTTACCCGGGGGCCAGGGACCGCTGCTCGCTTCGGCTGCGCCCCATGGTCGTTCACTGTTACTGTTTGGTTTCGACAACCGTGACTTGTAGGTCGGGTAGTTCATGTGAGAGCCGCTTCTAGTTCGCGAATCGATGGAAACGCCGCGATCTGATCAACCGCGTAGCGGAATAGCGAGCCTGTAGTTTCCATGCCGCCGAAACGGGCAATGAAGTCTGAGAGATCGTTTAAGGACCACTCAGCGATCTTGCGGCGCGGAAGCATCCCGAGAGAATTTATCTGGAAAATGATGATACCAGTCTGAGCTACAGAAAGCATGACCTTCTCACCCGAATCGAGTTGGACAGTTGAAAACCGCCCTTCTGTGTATGTAATAACGCGTGGCATCGGGATTGGCAGAACGAATAGCGTCTTATCGCCTGCGGCGACAGCCGAAGTCGATCGAACAGAATTGAACTAATCCGCGGAGCACCTTTGGCTCCGCCTGATGGAGATTGTAAACCGAGCGGCGGACTGCCAGCAACACAATTCATCCACCGGCAAAGAAGTGTGTGGTGGCTCGGCAGGACCCTTGCCCTCACGACGATCGAGTGGCCCCGCAAAACGGCAAAAAATCGTTGTCGATGTCGCGCGAGGAGTGTGATAGAAAGGGGTGTGAAAAATTGCCGCTTCTCGGCTTAGCCGTGAGTGATGGCACGGCAGACACCTCGCCTTCCCCTAGTCAGCATGGCCAGGCTTTTAATGACTTTTGACCGACCGAAAATGACGTCAATTGACGTAAAATGCCCGGTTTTTGCACCTCTCGAAAATGTTTGGGCCTATGAATCATGGTGTTTTGCGGTCCGAGGGGGTGCAGAAGTCGCCGATTTTTGCACTTCGATCGAGTTGTGGGAAATCGCGACTAAATTCGCCGGCCGCCAGACGCTCCCCTCATTTTCCTGCTAAATAACAAGAACAACCTTGAACGCTCGAATCGTTCTCGCGATTTCGCGTTTAGAACGTCCAGAATCGAGGCGGATGGCAGCACCCGGTTTGCTCTTCGCCCGGGCAAGAGAGTCTGCAAGAATCTGCCCCCCGACAATGGGCGTGCAAATCCCACCCCCGGCCCCTCGCTTTGAGGGAGGGGAGAATGAGCGGCAACTGATTTGAAACTACCACTCAAAAAACTTGCATTCAAAAACGCTCGGCAGCGAGTCCGCCATTGGGCCGAGTACATTGCCGTGCGGCTGACGATTGCGCTGCTGCAAGCGTTGCCGCCACAGCGGTGCGAGCAATTTGCCGAGGGGATGGCGGTGGTTTGTGGGAGCTGGCTGGGGATGCGAGCCAAAACGGTCGACGAGAACCTGACGATGGCGTTTCCTGATTCGACTCCCGACGAGCGTCGACAAACCACACGGGCCATGTGGCGGCATTTGTTTTTGATGTTGGCCGAGATCGCCCACGCGCCACGCAAGATACATATCGTCAATTGGCGCGAGTGGATCGCGATGCCACAGATCGAAGCTTGCCTGAGTGGGGTCATGCAAAACCGACCAGTAGTGATGCTTTCGGGTCACTACGGCAACTTCGAGCTCGGCGGCTACACACTGGGCGTGTTTGGGTTTCCTTCGCACACGATCGCGCGGACGCTCGACAATCCGCTGCTCGACCGGTTTGTCAACGACTTTCGCGGACGCACGGGACAACATATTCTGCCCAAGAATGGCAGCGGTGAAGCGGCCCAGCAGCTGCTCGAAGCGGGTGGCATTCTCGCATTGCTGGGCGATCAGGCGGCGGGACACAAGGCGTGTTGGGTCGACTTTTTTGGCCGGCCGGCATCGACCCACAAGGCTGTCGCGCTGTTCAGTTTGACCTACGATGCACCGATGATGGTGGTTGCCACCCGACGTACTGGCGGGATGATGGAGTACGAAATCGAACTGGTGGGTGTCGCCGATCCGCTGGCCAAGGAATTCGAGCAAGGTTCGATTCCGCTGATGGCCGAGTGGTATACTAGGCAGCTCGAAACGATGATTCGCAAGGCACCCGACCAGTATTGGTGGGTCCACAATCGCTGGAAGGGAACACCCCCGAATAGAAAGGCAAAGCGACTTGAGCAGGCGGCCTAGTGAAATTTGAGTGTCACGCCGGACCTTTCGGCAGGCGGTCGCGACCGATAGGATTAGAAGTAATCGCATCGACTATCCGCCGCCAGCCAACTGGGAAAAAACTTGGCTGTGTTCTGTTTTCGCCCCTTTCACAACGCCGACCCGCCACAGTTGCTCTCGATTTGGGGGAGCCAAACTCCTCGGCGGGGGCTGGCTCAGCCGCTGACGCTCCAGCAGCTCGAGCACGCGGTGCTGAGCAAACAGTACTTCGATCGCAATGACTTGATCGTCGCAACGCAACAGGACATCCCGGTCGGTTTTGCGCACGTCGGATTTGGTCCAAGCGACGACCGCAATTCGCTCGACTACTCGATGGGGACAACCCACATGCTGATGGTTCGCGGCGACTTGTGGCACACCGATTTGGCCGATCAGTTGCTGCACAAAGCCGAAGACCGCATGCGCGAGCGAGGGGCGAACGTGCTGTATGGTGGCGGCATCGCGCCGCTGAATGGATTTTATCTGGGGCTGTATGGAGGTAGCGAGTTGCCCGGCGTGCTAATTTCCGACGAGCCGTTCAAGGCGCTTTTGCTGCGAAACAACTACCGCGAACGAGGCCGAGTGGTGGTGATGCAACGCGACCTGATTCGCTTTCGCCCCAGCATCACGCGCGACCAGCGCCGCATTGCCCGCGAGGTGCAGATCGAGATTACTTATGCCCCTGCACCGAAGGATTGGTGGGAAGCGTCGGTCCTTGGCGGACTCGAACGATTCCAATATCGGTTGATTCGCAAGCGTGGTGGCGAGCCCTTGGCCGAGGTCAGCTTTTGGGACGTCGAACCACTAGCGACGAGTTGGGCGCTGAAAACGGCCGGAGTCTACAACATGGTGACCGACCCGAAGCACCGCCGCCAAGGTTATGCCACTTACTTGATGGGCGAAGCGTTTCGCGAACTCCACAAACGAGGGACCACACTCGTCGAAATCCAGACGATGCGAACCAACGACGCAGCGATCGAGTTCTACCGCAAACTGGGCTTTGCGCCGGTCGACCATGGGTTGGTGCTCCGCCGCGAAGCTCACTGAGTCGTCACGCTTCAAACCGTTGTGCGATCGCAAGAAACGCTGGTGCGTAGTCTTGTTGGACGAAGTGGTTGATCCATTTGGCGGTGGCGTCGGTGTCGGCGAGGTGGTTGAACAACGCACGAAAGAACTGACCAGGAACGCGGGAGCGTTGCTGAAACTCGAGCAATTCACGTCGATACAAGGCGTGATAGCGCCGCTCCCAATGCCGACGGAGCCACGGGTGCCACGAGCGTTTGTTCGTAAATTTGATGATGTAGAAAAGTGCCACGGTCGCGACGCAAATTCCTGTTACCACTTCCAACACCACGAAGCCCGGATCGTCTGGGCCTAATGCGTTCATGGTTATCGAGATTGAACCGAAAATCCAAAACCAAGCGATTGCGATAGCTCCCCACCTAAAAAAATAGACGGCCATGTCGCGAATGTTGGCGAGCGTATAGCTTTGCTTTTCCCCGAGTCGCGCAATCAAGACTCGTCCCCTAGGTACCCAGAGTTCCTCGTTCACCGGTTGATGTGCTTCACTGCTCAGATGCCGCGAACCGACATCGGCTGAGATCCAGTTCCACACCAGAAACATCGCCCCATCACCTTCGTCGGCGATCGGAAATTCCTCGAGCAACTGATCGGACTGTCGCAGGATTTCGACTTGAATTGCCAGCACCGCGCGATCGCCAACGTGTTGGGGTTCACTAAAGTAAGCAACGATGGCCTCGTCGATCTGATGCCTGAGCGTGCCAGGCTGGAGCGAACGATCGCGAACGGCGCGATAGTCGCGAGCGGCACCGAGCAAGTCGACTTCCCATTCGAGCCAATTGGGAATCTGCTCAAAGTTCTGGTCGATAAACTCACACTGTCGCTGCGTCCACGCGCCTGTCGGGTCGCGCCACATAGCCGTCTTGAGTAGTTGAATCGTAAAGACCATTTTGCCAGCGATTTGAGCATCGCAGAGTTCCGCCTCACACTCAGCCAGCAATCTCTCGAACTCATGAAACGGTCGATCGCGGAGCACCATCAGCCAGGCTGCTTCGGTCAGCGGATAAAAATGATCGTTGCGAACTGCCCGCGCCACCGCCGGCAACAGCGTCACGAGCAAGTGCGACTGGTCGACATGTTGCGGTCCACGAAAGAAGTCGTGCAGCAGTTGCTGCAGTGCGATTTCCGCGGGGTGGGCAGCGATCCCTGCAACAAACCAATTCGCAAAGCTGAGGGGTGCCGGCTCGACAACATCACTCAACAATGCCAATGCATAAAAATCAAACGGCGACTTCGACGCCTTGTCCTTGAGTTCGCCATAGATCGCTTCGGGCGACTCATCGCGAAGGCGATCGACGAGCTTCGCCGGCTTGGCGGTCGTGGTCACCACTTCGCGCCGTACGATCGGCGGTTCCTGCTCGGTCCACTCGCGAGCAACTGGTTGCTGCACGATCGTGCGTCCGTAGCGGAGCTGCTCGTCGAGTTGCTCGTACGCACCGCGAATACGCTGAAACTCCTCAGGGTTTCGTTCGGGCTTATAGACTTTAATGAGCGAGTTATAGGCCCGCCTCAGGTCGTTTCGCTCAAACCCTTTGCGCAGCCCAAAAAACTCGGCTGGCCTTCCCGGCAAGAGACTCCAATCGGGTGTATTCGACTTGTCGGACAAAATTGCTGTGCGCGGCTTTTAGGGGCGATTACTGGGCGGAACGAAGTCCGGCGGAGCTGAATGACGCAGGTGACTGCGTTGCTGTTCACGTATTGTTTCGGCCCGTTGAAAAGCCGGTTCAGGCGGAGTCGGCATCGGTATATGTCGCAAGTTTCCTGTACCTGGTTGCGTGCGGATGCCTTTGGTGTAATCCGGCACGATCGGCTCCGGCGCGCGAAGGGGCTCAAGACGTTGGAAATTCGGAATGTCGAATGACGGGGGGTCCGGCTTTTCGCGATCGCGAACAAAACTTGTTCCCAATTTGATCAACGTCAATGCAACCACTACGACAATTGCTGTAGTCCAGGAGTAGCTGGTGGGGGCGCCGTTCTGCTTAGTTTCACGTTGCGGGATGAACGCAAGGTTGTTTCCCTGCCGCGGTCGCTTTAGCGATTCGAGCCAATCGCGCTCCAGTCGGTACAGTTCGGGAGCTTCAGTTTCTAAAAGCCCAATCATCCGCCGCCCGCGCTTACGAATCGCTGACTTACGAAACGATGCGAGAATCCGTTCACGGGTCACAGCCACTTCGCTCGGCTTTCCTGTTAACACCTCACGAAAGACGCTCCAAAAATCACCGTCGAAGTCTTTGTGTTGCGTAAGCTCGGGCAGCTTTTCGCGAACCGCAACGAGCGTCAGCAACCGGTCGGCGAGTCTTCTCAGATCGGGGTAATCGTCAAGTTTCAGCGATGCCAGTTGCACTGTTAGCAGCGGTGCCGGAGCATTGAAGCACTCTTCGCGAAGGGTCTCCAGTTGCCGTGCTAGCGTTTGTCGGCGATCGACCGGTTGGTGGCGACCATCACCACCTCGGCTAGTAACCGGCTTGTCCGCGAGTTGCAACGCGCGAGCCCGAGCGGCAATGATTTCGCCACTTTGCAATTGAGGATTGCGGGCGAGTTGAGCGATTAGGTATTTACTCGCCTTGGGCAATTCGGCCATTGTATCACTCATCGTCACCCTCCAAAGCAAACCCCAGCGACGACAGGACCATGCCGAGCGTCGTGCGGGCACGTTCGACCGATTCGCGATCGCCCGATTGCATGGCGGCTTCGAATGCGTCGATCGCTAATTCCAGTTGCTGCCGAGAAAAAGGACTTACCTCGCCCACCATACGTTCGGCCGTTCTCAAGATTCGCTGGTTGTCCATATCTTCGCGCGGATAGTATTTCAGCAACTGCAACTTCTTGACTGCCTCGTCGAGTTCGTCGTCGCTGAGCGATGCCACATGTTGGGTGAGTACGGTGCGAAACTTTTTCTGGCTCCCTGGAACGTAAGCCTCTACTTCAAGCAATCCATTCAGGTCGTAAGTAAATCGCACCAAGATTTCTTGCCCCGCTGGTCCCGGCGCGATACCAGTGACTTGCAGTTCGCCCAGCTTGAGATTGTTTTCGACCTTGCGGTTTTCGCCTTGATAGACGTCGAGTTGCACGATCCGTTGATTTGGATACATCGTGCTGAACGATTGTTCGCGCGAGACGGGAATCGTCGTATTGCGATGGATGACTGGCGTGAAATAGCCCGAGCGAATTTCGCCCGCCATGTCCTTCGCTGTGTTAACGCCGAGTGTGAAGGGACAGACATCGGTCATCACCATATCGTCGACGGCACAATCGTCGGCGATGAGCGCCGCTTGCAAAGCAGCACCGAGGGCGACGACTTCGTCGGGGTTGAATTTGACCAGCGGCTCGGTGCGAAAGTATTCGCGAACATAATCGCGAAGGGGCAACATCCGCGTCGCACCCCCAACGAGAATCACGTCGTCGATTTCGCTCACATCACAGCGACCGTCGCGAAGCGCCTTGCCAATCGGGCCGGCGATGCGCTCGATCAACGGCTTTACAGCGGCGGCGAATGCCGACTGCGTGATCTTCACAGTGGGCGGCTTTTCGGCCAAATCGCCATTCGCGTCGGGGAGCGATACGTTCACCTCGGCTTCGACAGCGAGCGACCGCTTGGCGACTTCGCACAGTTGCCGTAGTCGGGCGACGCGTCGTGGCTGCTGGAACTCAGCCAACTCGAATTGCACGTCTTGCTTCGAGAGGAGCAGCGAGACGAGGCGGTCGGTGAAGTCTTCGCCGCCGAGGCTGCTCTCGCCGGCCGTGCTGATGATTTCGAGCGTTCCCTCGAAGACCTCCATCAGCGTGACGTCGAACGTCCCCCCGCCAAGATCGACCACCAGCAGTTTCTTCGTGGCTCCCCGGTCGTGAAAGCCATAGGTGAGCGCAGCGGCGGTCGGCTCGTTGAGAATCCGGCGGACCTTGAGCCCGGCCAACTCGCCAGCGATCTTGGTCGCTTTCCGTTGGTTGTCGTTGAAATAGGCGGGCACCGTTATGACTGCCTCTTCGACCGAGTGGTCGAGAAATTTCTCAGCGTCGGCCTTGAGCGAGCCAAGCACCAAACTCGAAAGCTCGGGCGCAGTGAACGATCGGCCCGCCAACGTAAGTTGACCATTGCTACCCATCAGCCGCTTGAAAACCGACGCACACCGCTCGGGCTGAGTAACGCGGAGTTCCCGAGCCGCTTGGCCGACAATGACTTGGTTGTCGTCGAGCACGCCGACGACCGACGGGGTGAGCACACTGCCGAGCGAATTGGGAATAAGCACTGGTTGGCCGTCGCGAAAAATTGCGCACAGCGAATTCGTCGTCCCTAAATCAATTCCAACAATCTGTGACCTGCGCAACCCGAAACGCCAGCGAAGCGGAAGTTTTACCGATTCTAACCACTAGCGGTGGGCGGGGGTAGCACGACTCGCAAATCGCGGAGGCAATACGAAAAATCGCTTATCGTCTCACGCGACGCTGAGCGCGACTGTGCATCGCCACGACGCAGATTTCTTGGCGGTTGTGGGCGAGTTGTTTGATGCGCACATCCTTGAATCCCCAGCTTTGAATACGTTTGACGTAGGCCGTGAGCCGCTCGGGGCTGGCCAGATGCCAGCCGCTGAGTTTGAGCGTAAGGACGAGACCACGAATCGAAATCGACTGGTTGCTCACAATCGACTCGACAGCGTCGAGCGTGTAGCGAGGGGCGACGTTCATGTCGGCCGCCAGCCAGCGAGCTTCGCGGAGTTCTTTGCGTGGGACATCGGCCGAACGCATCTTCATGTGCCGAAAGTTCGGCTCTTCGGCGAGCGACTCGTCGACATCGGCCGGGTCGATGCCGATGACGCGAAAGCCTTCGTCGAGCAAAAACTGGCTAGCGCCGCCGGGGGCACAACCGATCTCGATCCACAATTCGCCCGGCGTGGTCGGGAGTTGTGCCCAAGCAAGCGCCTCGGCCAGTTTCAAATAAGCTCGCGAAATGATGTTTTCATCGACATCAAACGGCAGCATTCCACCAGGCCAGCGCTCGATCCGCTGGTCGACTTGATGCCAGCCAATGAGCCACTCGCCCGGCTCGACCAACACGACATCGACCACCAAACCGCCGATGCGGGCGATTGGCTTGTCAAAAACACGGCCCTCAGGAGCGGCCGCCACGAGCGCGGCATGCGTCTGTTCGGCGAGTGGCGAGATGTGAGGTTCGTAGCCAAGGTCGCCCGGCAGTTGGCGTTCGCGTTCCCAGACGTGTAGCGTCAGTTTGCGGTCGGGCAAATCGGCCGATGCGATCAGTGACCAAAACTCGGCGACTAAGTCGGACAAGTGTTCCCCAGTAAGTCGCCCAATCGACAGGCTCTTGGTGCGGGCGAACACCAGCGGCGGCAGCTGCGATGTGCTCGTCAGCGGTTCGCCCGTATTCTTCATCGTCACGACACCCGGTCGCGAGAACGCCGGCACCCACCGCGCGCCCGCCTCCGCGAGTTCGCGCTTGAGCGGCAGCTCGGCTCCGGCTTGGCAGGTGAAGAGGGCGAATTGCGACAATGGAGTGTGGGGGGCTGTGGGCTAGGGGCTGGGGACAAACCAAAGGAGACGAGTCGTTGGCGTCAGCGCCTTGAGCGAGACTGAATAGAACTTCGGCTACTTGCCGGCCGGTCGCAAGGGGCTGTGGATCAAGACGAAGGGACGCGTGCCGGCGGTGGCGAAGGCGACGGTCGCCTTGCGCCCTTTGCCGCTGCCGCTGAGGGCGACGATTTTGCCGGGGCCATACTCAGGGTGAATGACCGTCATGCCGTGGCTGAAATGGTCGGGGTCGACTCGGTCGATTGTCTTTGTGCCCAATTCGGATGCAGCACCGATCATCGTGGCCGCCGTGGTGACTTGGGCCGCGACGACTTTTGGCTTTTTCGGCGGTTTCGTTTCAGCGATCGGAACAATTTCCTGAGAACTTACTTCGTCAAAGTCATCGGGCGAATCGATCCATTCGACTTCCAAATGCATCGACGAAGGCGACTCGCAGTCCATTTCGGCACGCGGCATCTCGTGTAAAAAGCAACTCGGAACCGCCATCCGGCGCATACCGCGAAAGTCGCGCTGAGCCACGTAAGTGAGGTTGAGCTGCTGTTCGGCCCGGGTGATGCCGACAAAGGCGAGTCGGCGTTCTTCTTCAAGTTGCGACTCGTCGGACAGCGAACGCTCGTGGGGCAAAATTCCATCTTCGAGTGCGACGAGATAGACCACGGGAAACTCGAGCCCTTTGGCCGCGTGCAAGGTCATCAGCGTTACCTTGTCGCTGTCGGTTTCCCAGTCGTCGGTTTCGTTCACTAGCCACGTCTGTTCGAGATAGGCTTCGAGGCCCAGTTGCTCGTCGTCTTGCTCGTCGAACTGGCGAGCGTCGGTGAGCAGCTCTTCGATGTTCTCGAGTCGGCTGGTGTCTTCGGGGTCTTCGCTGGCGGTGAGAGCCTGTTTGTAGCCCGACTCGCTCAACACGGTGCCGATGATTTCTTCGACGGCGTGACCGGTTGTGGCGATGATGCGATCGACGATGCCGACAAATTTGAGCAATTGCGTGGTAGCTCGTTTGCTCAGTCCTTCGATTTGCACCGCGTCGCGTGCCGCGTCGAGTAGCGGCAGCGCGTGGCTGTAGGCGTAGAGATTGAGCGCGTCGAGCGACTTTTTGCCAATCCCTCGCGCGGGTGTATTGACCGTCCGCTCGAACGCGACATCATCTTTCGGGTTCGCTGCCAGTTGGCAGTAGGCGAGCACGTCTTTGATTTCTTTCCGCTGAAAGAACTCCTGGCCACGCACCATCTGAAACGGCACACCAGCGGCACGCATCGCCCGTTCGATTGTTCGCGACAGCGCGTTAATGCGATAGAAGACGGCGAAGTCGCTCGCCTTGCGCTGGCCGCTGGCGATGGCGTCCTTTATCGCCCCGGCGATCTCGGCCGCTTCGATGTCTTGGTCGCCGTACCGAGTGAGACTGACCGGCTCGCCTTCGTCATTGTCGGTGAATAGCGACTTGACCTTTCGCCGCTTGTTGTGGGCGATCAGCTCGTCGGCGACTCGCAAAATGGCTTTGGTGCTGCGGTAATTCTGTTCGAGCCGCACGATGCGAACGTCAGGAAAGTCTTTCTCGAAGGTCAAAATGTTCGAGATGTCGGCCCCTCGCCAGCCATAGATCGACTGGTCGGGATCGCCGGTGGCGGCCAGGTTTGGCTGGTCGTGTGATAGTGCTCGCAGAATGACATATTGCGCCCGGTTGGTGTCTTGGTATTCGTCGACGAGCACGTACTTGTAGCGGGCGTCGAGGTCGGCGCGAATCTCGGCGTTCTCGAACAAGAGCCGTGCAACGTGCATTAACAAGTCATCGAAGTCGACCGCCGAACTTTGCAAGAGCCGCTGTTGATAATGCGGATAGACCTCGGCCACCACGCTCGACAGCACACTCTGCCGATTGGGCGTGTACTCGGCGGGCAAAATCAGTTTGTTCTTCGCGTGGCTAATCGCGGCGGCGATGCGATCGACACTGTAGTTGAGCGTGGCGATCTTCTCTGACTCGATCACCTTTTTGAGCAACCGCCGCTGGTCGCCAACGTCGTAGATGGTGAAGTTGGTGCCGAGTCCAACATAGCTACCGAACTCGCGGAGCATGCGCACGCCAAAGCGATGAAACGTGCCGACTGACACCCGCGAACCGGGCACCAGTGCTTCGACGCGGTTGCGCATTTCGCTGGCGGCTTTGTTGGTGAAGGTGAGCGCGAGAATTTGCCGAGGCGAGATGCCTTGCTCAATCATGTGGGCGATGCGATGGGTCACCACGCGCGTCTTGCCGCTCCCCGGTCCGGCGAGAATCAGTAGCGGACCATCAATGTGCTCAACAGCCTCGCGCTGCGTTTCGTTGAGCGCTTCG